>JANPNP010000288.1:0-11502 GCA_031427535.1 Bdellovibrionales bacterium
CGCCAGCGGCCTGCTAGCTTTCTATAAGTCGCACCTCCACCGAATTTAATTTGTCTTTCAGTGATAGCGCTTCGCGCTGATCGTCTTCGTGAATGCGTTTAAACTTTATCAGTTCGTTTTCAAAATAATTCTTGAATTCACAAGCTTTTTTAAGGCGCGCAACATCTTTTGCTAAGTCTTCATTCTGCTGTTCTAAGTGAATAATCTCTTTTGAAAATGAATGAATTTGCTCTTCGTAAGTGGCAATAGTTCGGGTTTTGTCTTGCTCCATGCCTGCTATTTTTTCATTCAGTGCCTGCTGATTATCTTGGAACTTCTGCGTGCTATCAGCTAAGTGGGTTTTCAATTGCAAATTCAAATTCTGAGCTTTTGAAAGTTGGTCTTTTTGTTCGCTGCAGGTTGTTTTTAGCTGCTGTAAGTAAGGTTTAATAACATTTTGAATTTTTAAGTGAAACTTTGTGAATCGTTTAAGTTCACTGGACTGCGATAAATTAATTTTTTCGAATGTTTTGTTTTTTTCTTCAAGAAATGCAATTTCGGCATGAAAGGCAGACATCTGTTGTTCGTGCTCGGCTGCTTTTTCTGCGAAAAGTTGATTTTTTTCAAACAGGTTCTGCATCTCGAAAAAGTACTTATTTTTTTCTTCAATTAACTTGTTATTTTCAGTTTCAAATAGCAATAACCTGCGGTTATTTAGCTTCATTTTCGCTTGCAGTTCTTCGGTATCTTTTTGTAATTCGTTTAGAACCAAAGATTGTGAATTAAGGTTTTCAAATTTAGCTGCATAATTAGCTGTATGGTGCTGTTGGGGCTCAGCATCTGCGGTGATAATATCTAAGTGTCCAATTTCAAATTCCATAACTTCCTCCTGAAGATACTTAAACGAAACTTATATTTTATTTTGCCATAAGTTAGTCCAGTCCTGCTCATAGTGGTTATAAAACTAGACCTAACTAGACTTTGGTAAAGTTACTGGCAGGTTTTAGAAAAGGTGCAAATAAGCCGATAAATCAGTATGGGTGCAGTTGAAGAAGGTACAAGCTACCTCAGACGAGAAAATGATCTTGATGTCAGTGATTTGGGACGACCAGATACATTGCGGTACAATATTTTATCGTTCGTGATCAATGAAGAATACGAGCGAGCCATTAAAACCTTAAAAGACTTTATGAAATCGGATTCTGCATACCCCAATTTCAAAAGCAAAGTCGAGCGGTATTCGCTTCATGCAGTTGATTTGATTTATGCTATTCGTACCAAGCGAAATTTTCCCGGAATAAATGCCTTAACCCGAACTAAACAACAGGAACTAAAAGAAAAATTTCGCGAACATTTCAATGAGCTTAAAGCGATCTTAAGAAAAATTGAGAACTGCCTGGAAGAACTGCGCCTAAATGACGTAAAAAGCACACGAATTCGAGTAAATTCGCTGTGGATGGCCACTGTGACGATTTTTGTGTCGGGTTTAGTTATCGAAATTATTAATGGCTTAGGAAAAACTGCCTACATCGTTTTTAACCTGATGGTAGAAAATATGTTGGATTGGCTATTTCTCAAACTATTTTAATTCACAGTTGTTTTAGCTGCATTACTTAATCGAGGCAGCTGCAGCTTTTAAAACATCCAAGAACTGACCATAAGGAAGCTTTCGATTATTCATATACATCGTTGGAGTTCCTTGCACTTGTGCCTTAGCGCCCTCGTCAGCAGCGCGTTTTATAAGTTCAAATGTTTCGTTCGAATCACTGCACTGGGTTAGCGCTGCTGTATCAATCTGCAAATCTTTTTCAAGTTCCTTAAGCAGAGGCTTCAAATCAGTGACAGTGGAAAGCTGCTGCTGTTTTTCAAATATCCAGTGGTGCACGGCCCAACCGCGCTTCTGGGTCTTTTCAGCACATAAAGCCCAGGCAGCTAGTGTGCAGCGCGTTCCATCTCCTTTGGTGGGTATCGCATTGTTACAAACTCCATCCAGAGGGAATGGTTTAAAAATAAACGTAACCTGTGGATTACCTTTTAAAAACGATTCAATTGTCTGAGAGGCAGTCTTACAATGCGAACATTTAAAATCAGCAAATTCAACTAAAGTGATTTTTGAATCCGTGCCGGGTCGAATCAGCCCGTCGGCCATATTGAAGGATTGCTCTGGAGATGACTTCCACTGAAGTAACTTTTCTGGAATTAATTTTTGCACTTCGTCTAAGCCGTAAGTTTGCTTTAACATTCCGGATAAAGCCCAAGACAAAATTGGTATACACGCTAAAAAAATTAAATGCGATTTATAGTCTTGCAGGTACTGTTTAAAATCAACGGTGTCGTCTGACTTAAATAGATTCCAACCTAAATATAATTGTAAAAAAGAAAGAATATAAGTTCCTATACAAAACGGACATGCGACTTTGATGTAAAGCAAAGAGATTGCGGCCATAACGACCGATGTTGCTGCAGCAACAATTAACATAAAGCGAACGGTAGTTAATGCAAAAATAGATCTTTCTACCCAGTCAAACTTTAAGAACAAAACAAAGGAGAACAAAAGAAAGCTAAAGATGCCTCCTAAAACAGCTACTGGAATTCCGAAAAGCTCTGAAAACGAGCTTGTTGCCGCAGCATCACAGTTTAAAGTTTCACTGACGCTGCATAAGGAATTTCCGGACAGACCCATCTTAACTGCATAATGGTGTAGGATCAGGTAAACAAAAAGACCAACGGAAACAAGTAGGCTTAGTAGAAGTAAATTTGTTTTTTTATTCATAGGTTTATTTTTTTGTTTTTCAGTGTTGAAATCAACACTTGTTTTACGAAACTGGACAAATAATATGGATTCGACGCGTTTAGCTCAAATTAGAAAAGAATTTTATCTGACCACTCGGAAGCGGGTTGAGGTTATTCTTGGTCGTGAAAGTACGCAGCTTGCGAAATATCGACTGCGATACGAAAACGAGTTAGATCGCCTATCATGTGCGCCCTCGACAAAAAAGCAGTTTATAGATCGTTTGCATGAAGCTAAGATTGTTTTGGTCGGTGACTTTCATGCGCAGAAACAGTCATCACGCGGGCTACTTCGACTGCTGCGAAAGATGGATAAAGATTTTATTCTATGCGTTGAATGCCTAACTGCGACCGATCAACCGGCAATTGACGAATTTTTAAATGGAAAGTTATCCGAGAAGGAATTCTTGGGGCGCGTGCAATGGAAAAAAAAGTGGTCATTTCCATGGGAAAATTATCGTCCTTTATTTAAATGGGCCCAGCAAAGTCAAATTCGTGTTTTTGGGATCAATGCGGATGCCAAGATAATGTCGTTAGCCCAGCGGGATGCCTATTCTGCAAAATTGGTGAACCAAATTTGGCAGCGGGTTAAGCCCAAGAAAATTTTTATCCAGTACGGTGATTTGCACTTGGCATCGACGCATTTACCCAAAGAAATTAAAAAGCAAATGCCAAAGGCCAACCTTTGCATTGTTTATCAAAGTCCTGAAATCATTTATTTTAAAGTCATGGAAGAGCAAAAAGAAATGACGACAGATGTTGTAAGGTTATCGAAAAATCAGTGGGCACTTAATGTGCTTCCGCCTTGGGTTAAGTGGCAAGACTTTCTTCTTTATTTAGAAAGCGGCTACGATAAAAAAATTAAAAGGGCTGAACATGACTTAACCGATAGCGTAGCGCATTCGGTGACGTTACTGTGTGATTCGTTTGGATTTAAAGTGGATACATCATCTTTTTCGGTCTATTCATCGATGGATGATAGTTTTTTTGATCAAGTCGATTCATTGCCACTAACACTACGTAAGCGCGTATTAGAAAATTGCCAAGAAGGACACTCTTTTTATATCCCAGAACTGCAAATTGCCTATGTGTCCCGATTATCGGTGAACCACGTATCTAAGGTCGCGGCCCAGTACATCTATTTTATGCAAAAGGGTTTTTCACGAACAATAGCTGATCCTAAGAAAGATTTTCTAAAATTAATTTGGCTAGAAATGGTGACTTACCTATGTACAAAAATTGCGAATCCGAAACGCAAGTCAGACACCTTGCAAGACATTCGAGCGGCACTGCAAAAAGAGCAATTTGACGATCGCGGAAAAGAGGCTTTGATGTTGGCTTTGCATCAAAAGCTAACTGAATTGCAGTTTATTTCGTTAAAGCGGATTAAAAATATAAGCGTGCTACAAACAAAGGTTACCAATACGAAAAGCTACGTAATAGCATCGCAAATACTGGGTGGAATCATGGGTGAAAAGTTTTATTCGGCACTGATAAAAAAGTATTTAAAGCTGCCGACCGATAAAAAAATTATTTTTAAAGATTTGCAGTCGTCACACTTTACAGAAGCTTACTACGAAACCTTAGAATTGATTGAAACGTGGCCAACAACATTTAAAAGTAAATTTGATAAACTCTGATTACTTTACTAGGTCTTTAAAATCTTTCCCTGGCTTAAAGCGGGGAACATGGGTTGAAGGTATTTTATAAGTCTGACCTGTTTTTGGATTACGACCGGTTTTGGGTTTTCGAGTGGTTTTACAAAATGTGCCGAAGCCCACAAGTTTAACTTCTTCGCCCTCTGAAACCATTTTTTGAATAACTGCCAACGTGCTATCAAGGCAATTTTCAGTTTGCGATTTGGTAAGTTTCGAACGCGCAGAGATGGCAGAAATCAGTTCAGCTTTATTCATAGATTGGCAGTTTAAACTGACGTTAATTCTGTTGTCATTCTTTGGCGCAATTCATTAGGAATCTAATTGAACATTCGGCGTAAAAACGATGACTGTTCATTAGGCGTTTCACTAGATATGACTGTCTCAAATTAAAACGATTAAACTTTGGTCAAGTGAAAGCCGAATAGTCTAGTATGAAGAAAATAGATCCCTTTTTTACAACCGTTCTGCTAATTCTATTTTGCCTTTCAACGTCTTTTTTTGCTTTTGATTTTCATTTATCAGGACTTAGTTTTGAAAAGCAAAAAGTGCAAATTCTAGAAAATCAAGTTGTCCGGTTGAAGCTAAAAAATGAAGCATTGACACTCAAAGCAGCTAATTTTTCAAACCGTCGAGATATTGCAAGTGTACAGGGTGCAAAACAAATTTCATTTGACCAAATTTACCGTGCACAACTGCAGCAGGCAATAAAAGTATCAAATTCTGAGGCATTGACGTTTATCATAAACAGAATAATTAACAATTCAACCGACGCTGATCTGCTGGCAGAGGCTTACTATCAAAAATCTGTTATTACATGTCAGGGCAATTTTAAAGAACAAAGCTGCTTGCAGGATATAGAAACGGTCGTAAGTCAGTTTCCAGAATCAAAATGGGCTGCAGAATCTTTAGTACTTCTAAGTGTAATCTATCTAAAGCTTAAACGCTTCAAAGAAGCAGAATCTGTAATGAATCTAGTTAAAGTTGAGTTCGCTAAAGATAAAGACGTGCTGCAAAAAATTAGTCGACTAGAGAAAAGTACGCAGTGATATGAAAGTGCTTTGGCTTCTGCTAGGACTGCTTGTCATAAAAAATCAGGCAGCGCATGCTGCGATTTTAGAAGTGCCTGAATTTTGTTACACGAAAAAAGTATCCCCATGTTTAACACAAATACAGAATTCCAGCGAACCGATGCAAGTTGGCAGTGCCACATTTAGGGTTAACCCCAATTCAATTTTACAGTGGAATGATTTTAAAGATTTATCCGTCGATTTGCTTAAGGGGTCATTAGTGGTTACTGGTAATACCGTGCCATTTAAGTTGAATGAAATTTACATTTCTAAATCTAGTCAGATGATTCAGCGCCGAGAAAATCTTATTCTGGGTTTAGATTTAAAATCGTTTATTTTGTCGACCTACAAACTTTCGGAAGTGCGTTCAAACACGGTTTTACTAAAGTCAGAGTTTATGGAAAAACCCCAGTTACTTAAGTATGTTTCAACCTTTTTTGAACGTAAAGTTGCATATGTTGAATTTCTGAAATCGATTGAAAATTTATGGAAAGCTGAATTTGTAAGCCAAACCACGATCCAAACTAAAGTCTTGGAGCGTTCTGTTGCCTCAAGCGAACAATCTGGCAAAGCAGAGAACGCCGCGCAGCTAAGGCAACAGCTTGAGTTAAAAAAAGTCCGAGAACAATTTTTTAATAGGACATTCTTCCGTTAAAACTATACGCTGTAAGACATATGTTATTTCACCGACGAGCCAAAATAGTAGCGACCATTGGACCTGCATCGAGGGATCCAGAAAATCTTAAAAAGGCCATTTTAGCAGGGATGAATGTGGCCCGGCTTAATTTTAGCCATGGAACCCATGCTGAACATCTTGCGGTGATTGAAAGCTTACGAAAAATCTCGGTGGATTTAAAAGCGCCCGTTACAATTTTGCAAGATCTGCAAGGCCCTAAGGTTCGCGTAGGATTATTCGAAAAAGGATCAATCACATTAGTGCCGGCCCAGGTTGTGACTGTTACTATTGAAGATGTTGTCGGTAAAGAGGGGCTTATACCCAGTGATTTTAAAGAGTTGTGCATAGCTTGTAAAAAAGGAAATCACATTTTAATTGATGATGGTTTAATTGAACTTGAAGTTTTGCAAGTTGGTACAAAATCGCTTGAAGCAAAAGTTATTTACGGTGGAATATTAAAAAACCGAAAGGGCATGAATCTTCCCGGAGTTAATTTACCCGTGGAAGCGTTAACTGCTAAAGACAAAGAAGATCTTGAATTTGGATTAAAAAATGGCGTCGATTACGTGGCACTAAGTTTTGTTCGTCACGCTAAAGACATTCGCCAGTTACGAGAAATAATCGAGAAACATCATTCCCCAGCCAAAATAGTGGCTAAAATTGAAATGTTAGAAGCATTAGATAATTTAGATGAAATTATTCGCTTAAGTGATGTGGTGATGGTTGCGCGGGGGGATTTAGCGGTCGAGATTGGACAAAGTCGACTACCACGCGAACAAAAGCGCATCATCAAGCTTTCTAACCAACTGGGTAAACCAGTAATCACAGCTACGCAAATGCTAGATTCAATGGTGGAAAATCCACGGCCAACACGAGCTGAAATTACAGATGTAGCAAATGCTATTTTGGATGGAACAGATGCTGTGATGTTGTCTGCCGAATCAGCTAGTGGAAAGTATCCATTTAAGGCTATTCGCACCATGCACGAAATTATTTTAGAAGTAGAAAAAAGCGAAGAAAATTACTATAAAATTTCTTTGGATAATGAATTACTAAGCACACCAGCCGCAATAGCTGCCAGTTCAGTGTTATCCGCATTGAAACTAAATGCCTCAGCTATTGTGTGTTTAACTAGTACCGGTAAAACAGCGCAAATAATTGCAAGCTATCGGCCAAAGGCACAAATTGTTGCGATGACCAAAGATTTAAATGTTTTAAATCGCCTGGAAATTATTTGGGGTTTGCAGACACTGCATTTAAGACCATATGAAACATTAAAAGATATATTAATGCAGGTTGAAAAGCTTTTGATTGAAAATGGAATTGCTAAAACGGGTGAAAGAATTATTTTGACGCTGGGTCAACCCATTGCAGATCATGGTAAAACCAATGCCATTCACGTTCATGTTATTGGCGGGGAAGAATACTGTAAAGTTACAAACGAAAAACTTCCTTTACGGTTTGCGCAAGAAGCAGTTATTGAATAAGTGTGATTGAAGCTGCTTACTAGTAGCGGGTTAATTTGCAAAATTCAATTCTGAGGACAGCTTAGCGGCAACTGCATGACCCAGCTATTTGACGAATAGAAAGAACCTAACGGAGAATCCTCTAGGCTAAGATTATCGCTGTAGGTCCCAGAAAGCGCTGCCGATACATACTCATCACCTAATTTCATTTCAAGTTGGCTGGATTTTATTTTACCAACTTTAAAATTCCAGTTGAAGCCAAAGCATGTAAAGCCCGCACCACGTTTCGCAATTGCCCTGTCGGCAAAATACTGTTCAATTTTGTTAAAATTTTCTGCCAGCTTATTTGTATCTGCCGATGCTGAGACAGCCCATTTTGCTGATGCAAGTAGCTTGCTGCTATCTTTACTATAAATAGTTTGTTGACCGACTTCGCTATTTATCGTCGACATATTTTTATTAAGCCCACCATAGGGTTGGGCAAATATCCAAGCAGCAGCTGAATCTACCTTGATTTGCGTTACGTATAGAAATCTCTCAGCTGCATTTTCATAAGCAACCGAAAATACTGCCATAATGCTTTCGTTATATCGTTTGGAAACCAGTACCGATCCAAATTTTGAAACAGCTCGCAGATTTTTTTGAGCGCCAAAGAAAAATAGAGCTGGATGAAAGCCGTCCTTACATAGATCGGTATTTTTCAAGGATAGCCCACCGGGCAGAAGATTTGTAATCACGGCGGCGGGTAAGCATTTTACCTGAAATACTCCATCCATTGTGGCCTCGCCATGAACTATGTCTTTAGAAAACACCGCTGAATCAATTCTATCCCAGCTTCGTACAGCGTCGGATGCGAATACAACGATTGGTAGTAAAAAGACGCTTAATAAATATGGCATACATCTCATTGAGTGCTCCTTAGTGAACTGCAATTAAAGTCTGAAGGCAGGCTATTTTTAGCGCTAACGTATGTCAATGCAAAAGCAAGTCAACTGAATATACTAAGTTAGATATTTTCAAAGTCGTGAAAAGTAGATCAATTTTTAAAGGCTCATTTTTTTACATTCTGGATGAATGGACATTTTCCCTTCGGTAGCTTTTACGACAAGTTCTGCTGTCATATCCGGAGCGTATTCTAACAGAACAAAACCATTCGGCGTAATTTCGATCACACCAAAATCAGAAACTATTTTTTTTATGCAGCGAACACCAGTCAATGGTAATGTGCACTTAGATCGTAGTTTTGAATTTCCTTCTTTGTCCGTGTGCTGCATGGCTACAATCACATTTTTAGCACCAGCAACTAGGTCCATGGCGCCGCCCATACCCTTTACCATTTTTCCTGGAACCATCCAATTGGCGATGCTTCCGACTTCGTCAACTTCCATCGCACCTAAAACAGTTAAGTTAATATGACCACCGCGAATCATAGCGAAGCTATCGGCCGAGTTAAAGAAGCTGGCTCCGGGTAGGGTGGTAATTGTCTGTTTGCCTGCATTTATCAGGTCGGCATCTTCAAAGCCATCAAATGGAAATGGTCCCATACCTAACAAGCCATTTTCGCTTTGTAACATAACGCTTTTTGTTTTTGGTATATAGTTTGCGACCAGCGTTGGAATACCAATACCTAAATTAACAGTAAATCCATCTTCAACTTCGTCAGCAATTCGTTTTGCAATCTGTTCGCGTGTTAACGGCATAAATTTTTTCCTAATTCTTTGTGGCTTTGCTGACGGTACGTTGTTCAATTCGTTTTTGATAATTCTTACCCTGAAAAATTCGCTGAACGTACACACCTGGTGTGTGCACCTGATCTGGGTCCAAAGTGCCAACTTCGACAAGTTCTTCCACTTCGGCTACGGTAATTTTTCCTGCGGTAGCAATCATCGGATTAAAATTACGTGCGGTTTTTCGGTAAATTAAATTACCAAATTTATCGCCCTTCCAGGCTTTCACAAATGCAAAATCGCCAACAATGCCTTTTTCTAAAACGAAATCGCGTCCGTCGAATTGGCGAATTTCTTTTCCTTCAGCGATTTTTGTTCCCACACCGGTCGGTGTATAAAACCCCGGAATTCCGGCACCACCAGCACGTAACCGTTCAGCTAAAGTTCCTTGCGGACAGAATTCAAGTTCCAATTCACCGGACATGTACTGTTTTTCGAAAGTCGCATTTTCTCCGACATAGGACGACATCATTTTTTTTATCTGGCGTGTTTGAAGCAGTAATCCTAAGCCGAAATCATCAACGCCAGCATTATTAGACACACACGTGATATTTTTTACGCCCGAGTCCCGCAACGCTTCGATGCAATTTTCAGGAATTCCGCATAGGCCAAAACCGCCCACAAGGTAAGTCATATTATCTTTCACATCTTGCAAAGCCGCGCGAGCGTCCGAGAAAACTTTTTTTGACATAATTTAAAATCCTAGTTTTGATATTTCTCAATAATAAGTGACACAGCTTCACCGCCACCAATACAAAGTGTTGCCAGGCCACGGCGTAAATTATGGGTTTGAAGCGCATGCACTAGTGTTGTCAGAATTCGCGCGCCGCTTGCGCCAATTGGGTGACCAATTGCAATAGCGCCACCGTGAACATTGGTACGTTCCGCAGGAATTTCCAACGTCTTTTGCGCAGCCATTGTGACATTCGCGAACGCCTCATTAATTTCGTACAAATCAATATCTGAAATGTTTAGTGAAACGGCATCAAGAGATTTTTTAATTGCACCAACCGGAGCTGTTGTAAAAAACTTTGGATCGTGTGCAAAAGTTGCATAAGACACAACTGTTGCCAAAGGTTTTAGTCCGCGTTTCTTCGCTTCGGTTTCACTCATTAATAAGACTGCAGCCGCACCGTCATTTAACTTCGACGCGTTTGCAGCGGTGATAGTGCCATCTTTTTCAAAAACAGGTTTCAAACTTGGCATTTTATCAAACATCGCTTTACCAGGTTCTTCATCTGTGTCGACCGTAACAGAACCTTTTTTACCTTCGATAACGACGCTAACAATTTCATTTTTAAATTTGCCTTCACTAATGGCCTTTTGCGCTTTTTTATAGGAATCAATTGCAAATTCATCTTGGGCTTCACGGGTGAACGCGTACTCTTTAGAGCAAAGTTCTGCAGCATTTCCCATGTGAAAGTTATTGTAGGGATCCCACAAACCATCTTTCACCATGGAGTCGACTAAATTAACTGAACCCATGCGAAAACCAGTGCGTGAATTTTCTAATAAATGCGGAGCTAACGACATACTTTCTTGGCCGCCGGCAATGACAATGCGTGATTGTCCTAAACGAATGGAATCACTTGCTAGCATCACAGCTTTTAAACCTGAGCCGCAGACTTTATTGATTGTTAAACACGGTGTCGAATTAGAAAGCCCCGCGCCCAACGCTGCTTGCCTAGCAGGTGCTTGGCCTACGCCAGCAGTTAATACTTCGCCGAAAATAAGTTCATCAATTTCGTTGGCGCTGATGCCAGATTTTTGCAGAATAGATTTAATTGCGATGGATCCCAATTTCGGAGCAGGAATAGCTGCTAACGTACCTTGAAAGCTACCAACCGGTGTACGAGACGCTGCGACTAAAACGACTTTTTCCATGGGATCTCCTGGTTAACGTTTTTTGATTTTATAGTTAGCAACAGTAACACAAAAACTTTTATTTTAAATAGCTATTGACACTTTGCTTTGAATCCAACAAGGGTAATTCATATGGCAAAAGCAAAACTAAACACAAAAACGAAGAGTGCTAAAAAAGAAATCAAAAAACCTGTCAAAAAGCTTGAAATTAAAGCTAAAAAGCCGGATGGCGAGCCTGTTGGTGCGGAGGTAAGCGCAGACGTTTTCGACCGGGTT
>JANPNP010000289.1:0-6863 GCA_031427535.1 Bdellovibrionales bacterium
TGGATCTAGCAGCAAGGTCCGGATCTGAATTACAAGAAACTTTTGTTAAAGTATCTGCAAGCCAGGCAACCGGTGCTTTAACAGTCCAAATTCCGTCAGTACATTTTCGCTGACGTGTAGACAAAATTTGCCCTGGGAACCGCTGCTGATCTTTGTCCGCACCCTGCGAGGTGGCCATCGCTGTGTTAGCAAATGATCCTAATAATTCAATTTTTCCATTTGCATCACGACGACTTATTGGGATCGTATGAGCATTTCCAAATACGCGTAGGTCGCCGCCAGCATTGACACTGCCAAATGCTATTCCCAGTGATTTCATTTTCTTTATTGCCAGATCAACTGCTAGGCCTTTTGCAATACCATCCAGTGTTATTAAAACTGGGCGACGCAGTTTTGCTTTTTTACCCTTAATTTGTAAATCGTCAGATGTACCAACGGTTAAGAAATTTTTTGCAAAGTTATGTTTGGGTAGTACCTTATCCTGTACCAGCTGGCCCCCAACCGTGAAATTAAATAAGCCATTGGTAACTTCAGTCATACGTCGCGCAATTCGTAGTGCTACTATCGAAAGGGGGTTTAATGTAATCCATTGGCCACGGCTAAGATTCAATTTTGTTAAATCACTTTCACAATCGTGAAAACTTAGAAGGCGCTGCATGCGTTCAATTACGTAAAAAACTTCGTTAAATTGGTGATCTATATTTTGCCCGTTTGCAGCAAAAGTAACTTCAACGAAAGTTCCTAGAAGTGGCCGCATTCGCCGTTCAATTTGCTTTTTCATTTAATTGTATCTGTACCGCTAACAAACGCTTAACACCATCTAAAACATTTCGCGACGACAGTGTTGCACCCGTGATGTTGGGCACATCGTTATCCAGCTTAAAAGGATCAGAAATTTTTTTTCCCACAAAGTTTTTTAACCAGTTTTTCTGCCTAATTTCGCCCCCGTGGGTTTCGCGGTAACTCATAATTTCGATACCCAAGACGCTTCCGCTTGGGGAAATGGCCACGGCATAAGTAATATATTCGTGTTTACCCACGACCTCATCCTTAAAAAACAGACCGATAGAAATTCCCTTTTTTTTAGCTTCCCAAACGTCCGGATTTGCATTTCGTTGTGCCACACCAGAAATTTTTTTTATTTGCAAACGCTGCTCATCGCTTAGTGCTACAACCTTCTTTTTAAATTCATCGGCTTCTGGAAATAGAATTTTTTGGGCCTGTGAGTCGCTAAAATAATCAACGGCGTACGCAGAAGTCGAAACCGCAAACGGCACTGCCAACATTCCATATTTTAAAAAATTACTTAGCATAAACCGCCGCTTTAAAAGTTATAACCTATCTTAAGTCGAACTTCTTGCTTGGTTTTTTCGACAAGATGAAGGTTCATATCGTCCTGATTTGGGTTTGGTGGCCCGCCGCCTTTAAGTTGTTTAAAGAATGTCGCCGTTGTCCACCAGCGCTCGCTAGCATAGTGAAGCGTAGGTCCTGCAAAAGTGGAAAAGCGCTCTTGGCCAACTTCGGTTTCATATTCAGACTCATACAGCACTTCGCCGCCCAGAAACCAGCGCGGAATAAATCGATAAGTTAATCCCGTGCCAACACTAAATCCAATTTCCATTTCCGGAAAGCTTGGCCACTCGAACCCTGCTGGTAAATTATCTATAGGTGCACGTTTTGCATAAGTTGATTCCAACGAAAAATTACCGACCCAGATAAGTTCGCCTTCTAAATAATACTTTTGTAGTAAAAACTGAAGTTCAGATTTTATAGTATCTTTCTTTTGCCCCGAGTGCGAATCTACCCAGCCGTAGCCTAGTGACCAGTACGTCGAAAGACCTATGTCGTCTTTTGCGGGACTTAAATAATTGTATTTCATCGAAAATTCCAGACCAGATAACTGTAAGCTGGAATTAATATCTTTAGGAATGTAGGCATCAATAAGTACTTCCGAACTATTGACTGCAATCATTTTAAGATTTGCACCAGCTGTGAAGCGGTCCGTAACGCCGTATTCAAGTTCTGTTTTAGAATCTATCGCGTTGTAACTACCGACACCTTTTCCTATACGCGAGGTTAAAAACTGGTAAGTCTCCCAAGCTTCTTTTGGTAAGGTTTCAGCGCCCTTTATATAACCGAACAGGTTTTCGTCGGCTGACGATGTCAATGGGACCAATAATAACGCTGCCGATATAATCTTTAACCCTTTTAAAAAAAGTAACTGATAATTATTTTTCATCAATCACCTATAATAAGATAAATTTAAAGGCGCTACCAAAAAAACCAAATGCAGATTTAATGAAAACGAAATGAATATGCTCGACTTAGAATGCTGTTTATTGACTGTATGCAAGCCTGCTAACTATTAGACCTCAGTTTTCTTAGTTTGAGTGGTCTTCTCCTCAAGCCAAATATATAATGATGGTAAAAGCACTAGTGTTAAAAGTGTAGACGAAATCAAACCACCAATTACCACGGTCGCTAACGGACGCTGCACTTCGGCACCCAACCCCGTGTTTAAAGCCATCGGTAAAAAACCAAGTCCTGCCACCAGCGCAGTCATGATGACTGGTCTTAATCTAACGGTTGCACCAAACAGTACAGCATCCTTAACCGCACTTCCCTTTAGACGCTGCTGATTAATAAAATCCACTAGCACCATACTATTAAGAATCGCAATTCCTAGTAACGCAATAAAGCCAATCCCTGCAGAGATACTAAAAGATATACCGCGAACAAATAGGGCTAAAATTCCACCAGTTACTGCGAACGGAATGCTACTGTAAACTAATAATGTCAGTCGGATACTTTCGAAATTTTTTAGCAGAATCATAAAAATTACTAAAAGTGTAATTGGCACAATGATCAAAAGCCTTAATCTTGCTTTTTCCAAATTTTTAAATTGGCCGCCCCAGTCCAGCGTGTAACCGGGATCCAGTTTTAATTCAGACGCTATTTTTTGTTTGGCTTCATCCACAAAACTAGCAACGTCGCGGTCTTTCAAAAAAATCGAAAGGGCCGCATACCGCTTTAAATAACTTCTGGCAATAGTCGTGACCTGCTCGGATTGATTAAAACTAGCAATAGATTTTAAGGGAATGCTACCACCATCAGCAAGCCCTACGGGAATGTTACCAATGTTTTTAGGGTCTTCACGAAGCTCTTCTGATAGGTGCAGAATAATAGGAAATCGGCGATCAATTTCGTAAAAATTTCCAACCTGAATTCCGCCCATTGCCATTTGCAATGTGCTATTGGCATCAGATAAACTAACTCCAAACTGCGCCATTTTTTCGTAATTAAGACTGATATCCATCATTGGACTTTTTCGTAAAGCGGTAAGTGCATCCATTTCGGCTTCATCAACACCCTCAATTTTTCCAATGATTTCCTTTGATTTATCGATGTACTCAATCAACTTATTCAAATCCGGACCAAAAATTCTTAATGCCACATCGGCACGGCTGCCTTCTAAGATTTCGTTAAACCGCATTTCTATTGGCTGAGTTGGGCTGTATTCGTGGCCAGGCAGCTCTTTTGAAATTCTATCAGTGATAGCTTGGTACAACTCATTTTTCGTGCGCACTCTTACGGACCCGTCAGCTTGGGTAACTTTCGGCCACAACTTATGATCTTTTTGCAAAATCAAAAAAGTATCGGCAAAATTCACACCCATTGGGTCAGTTGCTGACTCCGGTGTTCCCATGCGTGAAAATACAGTTTCAACCTCTGCAAAATCCTTAATGATTTTGTCAGCCTTTGTTTGCACGCGCACAGATTCATCAATTCCTATACCCGTATCACGAACCAAACCAATGATCATGTCCCCTTCGTCTAGCTTCGGAATAAAATCAGACCCTAGGCGCGTAAATAGAAATCCACAAAGTATTGCAAAAACTAAGGTGCTTGAAACGACCGCGGCGCGCTTCTGTATTCCAAAAAGCAAAGTTGGTTTATAGTATTTGCTAATGAAGCGAAATATTATCGGTTCTTTATGGATCTCGTCGTTCTTAGGCATCCTTAACAGAAGAAATCCAAGCACCGGCATTAACAAAAATGCCACCAATAAACTTGCGCCCAAAGCCATCAGCACCGTCATAGCCATAGGATGAAACATTTTACCCTCAATACCATCTAGTGCCAAAATCGGAACATAAACTACCATGATAATAAAAAGTCCTAGAACAACCGGTTTTGCAACTTCTAAGGCTGAATCTTTAACTAGTTCCATTTTTTGCATAATCGTTAACGACTGCGGATTTTTATGTTCTTCAAATCTACGTAAAAGATTTTCGATCATCACCACAGAGCCATCGACCAATAGGCCAAAATCTATAGCTCCTAATGACATCAAATTAGCAGAAATTCCAAAAAACTTCATACCCGTTACCGCAAACAACATAGAAATTGGTATCGACAGCGCGACCAGAACAGCTGCTCTGAAATTACCTAAAAGCAAAAGTAAAACAGCAATAACTAAGGCCGCACCTTCAGCTAAACTTTTAGCAACTGTTTTGATTGTTTGGTTTACTAAAAAGCTTCTTGAGTAGACCACTTCGGTAGAGACGTCATCCGGAAGCTGCACTTTTTCAAGGGCCGCCACCACGTCCAAAGAAACTTCGCGGCTATTCGCACCAATATACATAAGCGCTGTTCCTAAAACAGCTTCATGCCCGTTGTGGGTGGCAGCGCCAACTCGTTGGGTGTGATCTTCTCGCACTTTGGCAACGGCACTTAATGGGATTGAACTACCTCGTACGTCAATTTTAATCGGAATTTTTTCAATAATTTTAATGTCAGCCAACTGGCTAGTTGTTCGAATAATAATTTGCTTACCTTCGGTTTGAATATAACCACCACCATAACTATCCCCGATAGTTTGTAATTTTTTATTTAAATCATCAAATGTAACGCCATATTTTTCCATGGCCGTAATGTCGGCATTGATGTGAATTTCTTTACGAAAACCACCCGAACTGTCAATTTCTGCCACACCGGATACACGTTTAATCTGCGGACGAATCACAAAATCTTGAATAGTCCTAAGATACAGAAGCCTTTCCGCTTCAGGTTTTTTCGCAAGTTCAGTATTTGGTTTTGCATCTACCGTATACATAACCACTTCACCAAGGCCTGTTGTAACCGGTGCCAGTTCAGGCGTAATGCCATCAGGTAGCAGATCCTTTAAGTTTTGCAGGCGTTGCGCAACCTGGCTTCGCACAAAATATAAATCAGTTCCATCATTAAAAACTAGAATCACTTGCGATAATCCATATTTTGAAATCGAACGCACATCCTGAAGATTAGGAAGACCTGACATTTCAGTTTCTACAACTGCAGTTACAGTTTTCTCTATCTTTTCAGGATCCAACGCCCCTGTTTTGGCATTGATCATAACCTGCACATTGGTAATATCAGGAACAGCGTCAATTGGCAGACTAGAAAGACTTATTAAGCCCCACAAGCTTCCTATAATAAAAAGACCCACAACCCACGACCTATTTTTAAACGTAACATCTAGAATATTTTTTAACATATCAGTTCCCAACCATCAGGTCGTTTCGACCAGTAAGTATTTGTATATCAGAAATGCTTTTTACTAATTCAACTTGCGCCTCTAAAATCGCTGACAAGCTTTCAAAATGCTGTGAATCAGCCTCTAAGTATGTCAACAGATCCACTTGTCCCCGTTTAAAATCGCGGTCGGTATCACGAATAGCTTTTTCTAATTCATTTATTTTTTTTACAGGAAGGCTCGTAACTAATTTTTTTGACATTTCATAATTCAAAAATGCGACTTTAAAATCTTTTAAAACCTTTGCTTGAACATAGACCTGCTTGGCTTCCTGTGAACTTACTTGCAATCCCGCGGAAGCTTTACCTGCTGTATTGATATTAAATATTGTTAGCGGTATAGACACACCAAGACCATAAACTTTTTCCGGATTCAAACCAGAACCCTCGGAATAGTTTCCTGAAACATTAAAACCGGGCCAAGCATCCACTTTAGCTAATCCAAGTTGTTCTCGTGATTGAACTAATCGTGTGTTTTGGATTTTAACTTCTGGGTTACTGGTTGAAAGCTGCTGCATAAGTTCCGCTTTGAAAAGTTGCGGAGCCTTCACGTACCATTCAGATTTTATATCGGGCTCGGTACTTAATTGCAAATACAGATTAAGGTCATTCCACAGACTTTCTTTTTGAACTTGAATATGAAGCTGGTCTTTTTGTAGTACAATAAGCTTTGCTGTGACTATCCCTGCTTCAGCTTTTTTTTGCGGCGCTGCGAATACGCGTGATTTTAAAAAGCTTTGCGCTGTTTTTATACGTCCAAGCCTTTCATCAGCGTGACTTAATTTTTCTTTAGCTGCTTTGTATTCATAGATAAGGCTCCATATTCGCGAGCGCAGCGTAAGGGCATTTGAAGCAAGCTCGATTTTAGCAACATCGGCATCAGCCTGAAAAACCCTTTTTCTAGCAGAAAACTTTCCCGGCAAATAAAATGACTGTGACAAACCATACTTGATCGATCTGGTACTGCCGCCGACTTCGTCTTTTACCTCATTTCCGATTTGGAAATTAGGATTTTCCCAAACACCTGCTTGATTAACTAATTCTGCTTTCGATTGCAAATCAAGCCCGTTTGCCTTTCCAAGCGAGCTATTCTGCACAGCCATTTCAACTAATTGCTGTGCCGTGAAAGTTTCGCTGAAGGCCGCTTGCGGGCATAAGAAATTTAAACTTAAGACCGTAACCATTACGTTAAATTGCATCGTTTTATCCTTTTTCTTCATTTATAATTTGTTTATTAGAACCCAACAGCCGCCGTGCATACATTGCAACAAGCACAGGTAAAACTAAAT
>JANPNP010000290.1:0-4666 GCA_031427535.1 Bdellovibrionales bacterium
AAAATTGTATTCACAACAGCTTCGGCTTTCACGCGCGTGATACTTGCTTTTTCTGAAACCAGATTGATTAAGTCCGCTTTGGTCATTAGATCCCCTAAGTTATTGAAAACACTTTTATTATACTGTTTTTGCGGGCTTTGAAAAGAAGCTCTTTAAAGTTGCGCGGCGTTTAAATTTGCCTGAATTTTGGATAATCTGGGTGTACGCATTTATAAGCGAGTCTATCATTTTTTGGCGATTAAAAACTTCGATGACTTTGCGGCGGGCCTTTTCACCGATAAGCTCGCGCTCGGTGGCATCGTCGCTTATTAGCTTATCTAGCAATTTCGTTAGTGAATCCACGTCAGCCGGTCGCACTAAAAATCCATCAACGCCGTCTTCAATGATTTCTGAAATAGGGCTTAACTCGGAACCGATGACGACTTTCTTTTGGGCCATCGCTTCAATTAAACTGGGCTCAAGTCCTGTCGAACGTGAACTTAGATCCACATAAATCGGCGAAGCTAAAATACATTCGAGCATTTCTTCCGCCGTGGTCGATCCCGGCATAATGACCCGGCTACCAAGTGCTAAGTTTAGCATTTCGAATTCAACTTCTTTCCATTGCGGTCCATCACCTAAAAGTAACAAATACGTATTGGGCTTCTTAAGCACGATGCGTTCAAAGGCTTTAAGCAATGGTTTAACTTCAAATGAATTTGAAAAATCAGAGATGGCTAAAATAATTTGAGCATTGTCAGGAATATTTAATTTTATTTTGAAGTTTTCGGATTCAGCCTTAGGTGTTAAATCTCCAAGATTGATTCCGTACGGCACCGTGTACGTATGAAAATCAGGATAAAGATAATAGCGCTCTAAAATAAGTCGCTGTTGCGGAGTTGTGACAAATAATCCATCAGCTGTATCTAGAATAGCTCGGTCTTGCATAAAGTACGTTTGCAAAAACTTGAATCCTAAGCGAATTGAATTTTTAACCATAGCCCAGACTGAATTTTGCTTTTCTGACAAAATTGTGAATAGCTGAGCCATTTGGGTGGCTTCAACATCATAAGCCATACACACGTTTAAATTCTTTTTGTGCCGGCCAATTTTGAAACCACTTTGATCCAAGCTATGCACTAAATGAAACGGCTTTTCTTTATTTAATGAAACAAATTTTTTATGGGCGGCATCTGAAAACCGAATTGTTTTGTACTGGGGCTGTCCTTCGTTTAGATAAAACGCACGAATACCATCACGGAAAAGTTCTGCCTTTTTTAGCGGAGTTGACGTTGAAATAATAGTAACGTCGTGGCCGCGTTCAGTTAACCCGCGGGCCAAGGGGCCAAAGTAGGCCCGTATCACTTGCGCGGCTAAGCACAGGAATTTTTTGACCCACAAGACAAATGCGCAGTTTTTGCGGTAAAACTTCAGACTTCATAGCTATATTTTAGCTGAACCTGAATCTATCAGGGAAGTCTTTTGATAGATAATTTTTAGATAAAGTCTGGATAAGTCATTAAACAACGAATCTAATGAAGACTGACTGATGCTTTTGTTGCTAAACGCTGTATTAAAAACGTCATCATTCATGTGGTTGTTAAGCTCTTTGACCCAGTTTACCGAGGTTGTGACCAAACAGTTTTGGCCCGAGGTCCAGTGGTTTGAAAAACCGGTGGCCTGAAATTGATTTAGCACCAGTAAATGATTATTTTTTAATGCAATTTCGAACCACGTGGTAAATTCGCTGTGGGATAAATTTTCAGAAGCCACTAACAGTCCTAAGGAACTGCTACACAGCAAGATTTGCATTTTTTCATCGGACAAGATCAGTTCGTAGGTAGGCCGAATTCTATTTTGTATAAGCAACTCGTTCCATTGCTTTCGTAACTGACTTGAAGAGGTCCCTTCCGCAAGCTTTCGACCATCAAAATAAACAGGTTTGTCTGTTTCTAATTGCAGCCCTTCATGCAGATCTTTATGCAACGGAAAAACAAAGCCCGTAATTGCAGACACCTGTGCTACAGGTTCAGTTTTTACAAATTGATTTTCAAACAAGGACGGGATGATCATTTTATTTCCAGTTTTACTGCGAAATAATTTAAGATAATTTGTTTGGCTAACAGTTAGGGCATCTGGGTTATTCCAACTTAAATTCTGCAAATTTGAAGCTGGGGGCGCATCAAGTACGCTAAGTACAACTGCTTTTCCAAACGCCTTTGCAGCCGTCATACACAAAACTTCATTCCAGCTAAGTGGTAACGCAGGGATGATAAAATGTATAATTTGGTACGAGTTCAGTATTAGGCGTGGAACATTTATTACCGAAGTTTGCTCTGTCTGAAACCCCAAAAGTTCCAGTTGTTCCGCCATCACCTTGGTCATTGCATCTTTATTTTTAGTATAAAGAAGAACTGAGATCATTTTTATTTTTCGCCTTTTAAATTAAAGGCCGTAAGTATCCGCGACAAATTTTTTCGATTGGCATCCGGAATTTTCTTATCACCTAGCTCTGAAGGAAGAATCCATTCCAACTGAACATGATGTTGTGTTTTAGGTTCGCCCTTCCAAAATAAAATTTCGTAGAATAAAATTAAAATGCCAACATCACCATACGAATGCGAGCAAGCTAACTTTAATTCACCCACAACGGCTTCAATTCCTAATTCTTCATTAAGCTCGCGTGCTAGTGCTTCTTCTGGTGTTTCACCAAGTTCAATTTTTCCCCCAGGAAATTCCCACAGGCCCGCTAGCGTATGGTTTTCTGGACGTTGACCAATAAGTATTTTAGAGTCTTTTTTTAATAGGCCTGCAACAACAGGTATCCAGTTTTTTTTGACGTGGGCCTTGCGTGGTTTAGCCTCGACAAGTTTCGGGTCTTTCCCAGCAACTTTTCCACTAGACTTCTCACTTGTGTTATCGTCAAATTTGCTAACCAACTTATTTGCCACTTTTCTTATAAAATGTCTGCGCTACGTCCCTAAAAAAACATGGTCCTTCAAAAATAAGCGCCGAGTAAACTTCAACTAAATCAGCGCCCATTTCAATTCTTTCAAAAACATCTTCGGCTGTCATCACTCCACCGGCGGAAATGACTAATTTCTTAGGACGGTCTGGGCCTAAATGATTGCAAACGATCTGAAGGGCTTTTTTTGACAAGTCTTGTAAGGGTTTGCCTGAAACGCCGCCAGAATCAGGAAACTGCTTTTGGGTCGTGCGGCTTAATGTCGTATTTGTAAGAACAAAACCGTCGATGCTGTTTTCTAAACAGGTATCAACAACACTTTTAAAATCATCAGCTTCAAGATCAGGACTAAGCTTTAAAAGGATCGGTTTTTCAACGCCGTGTTGTGCAATTAAATCTTTTCTGGCTATTAGAATAGGGCGTAAAAAGTTGTTTAAGTTTTCAGTCTTTGCTAAGTCACGCAGCCCAATCGTGTTCGGACTGCTGATGTTTACGACGAATCCGTCAGCCAACAGATAAAACTTTTCTAATAACTGCACGTAATCTGAAAAAGCGGAGTCATTTGCAGTTGTTCGATTTTTTCCGATGTTAATTAAGACGGGTATTGTAGACACGTGATGATGGTTTTGACGATAATTTTTTACGTTATAGTAAACTTCATCTGCACCTAAGGAAGGAAATCCCATCTGATTCCATAAGGCTTGGTCCGATAAGCTACGATCCATAATTTTTCCGGAATTCGATTTCTGTGGCTCGGGCACCACGGTGCCAACTTCGGTAAAGCCGCAACCCAGCGGGCCCCAAACATTTAAAAGCTCGGCATTTTTATCAATTCCGCCAGCTATGCCTAAGCGATTTTTAAAAACAATGCCCTTCCATACGAAGGAATTCCACGAAGGTGTCGCCGTCTTCTGAAATAAAGAATACAGCTGTAACGCTAGCGGGCTTAGATCATGTGCTAATTTTGGCGGAAGCAGTAGCCATGGCTTCATCTATCTTGGATAAAGACCACGAAGCAACATGGCTTTTTCTAAACGTGCGATCGACACCGCTAAGGCAGCAGAGCGCATGTCGACTTTTTTTTCTTTTTGAAGCTTATATACGTTATCAAATGCTTTCAAAATAATTCCTTTTAATTTGAAATCAACATCGGCCTCGTCCCAGAAGAATGACATAATATCTTGAACCCATTCAAAGTAAGAAACGATTACACCACCGCCGTTGGCAACAACGTCAGGTGCGATAAATACGCCGCGCTTGTGCAATATTTTAGTTGCTGCATTAGTTACAGGACCGTTTGCACCTTCTACTATTAACTTACATTTGATTTTTTCAGCGTTGTGAATATCAATTTGGCCTTCCAAAGCACAAGGCAGCAAGGCATCGCATTCAGTTTCTAAAAGTTCTTCGTTTGTTAGCGGTTGCGATTTAGGGTAACCGCGAACGCCTTTATTATCTTTTACGTATTCAATTAAATCCGGAATGTTTAATCCGTCACCGTTAAAAATTCCACCCGTTACGTCACTGACAGCAATGATGCGTGCACCACGTTCGAACGCAAATTTCGCTGCGAAAGATCCCACGTTACCAAAACCTTGAATCACAATGCGTGATCCCGTCATAGTCATGCTATTCATTTCCATGGCGCGCTCGCAAATATAAATAACGCCTAAACCAGTGGCGTGATTTCGTCCCAAAGAACCCCCAATTTCAACGGGCTTT
>JANPNP010000291.1:0-7472 GCA_031427535.1 Bdellovibrionales bacterium
GCCACGATATAGCGCCAATGGTTTGGCCTTTTTTAAAAAGGACCATCGAATCCTTTTCTAAAATATAGTCTTGAACCATGATTTGACCTAAGATTCTACTTTCGCCCTCGATATAAGCGGCTACAGTTTCAGGCTTAAAATTTTCAAAATGACCACATTTAAAAATGGCCTCTTTTTGGACCCAAAAAAATAAATAGGCAAACTTTCGCAGTTCAGGTTCTTTTAAACTTTTTACAAATTTTACTTCAGTTGGAGTCAGACCAAAGTCACTAAACTCGCCGGGCCGATCTATTCTTTCAATATCAACGCCGATTTTATTTTGATCTGAATAACCTATTAACATATAATTCGCCGATTGGGACAAAGACCAGTCAGCGTGATCTTTTTCAGCCAGCACAGCAAGTGCCCCATACTTTAAACTTTCATTCTGAGCGACTTCTGTAACGGAATTCCAGTTCTTCTTTCGCCGCATCGCAAGTCCCTGTGGAATATTTTTCTGCCAATCACCTTCCTCCGTTGGCGGAAGTGCATTTAAATTCTCCCAGTAAACTTTGATCATTTTATTTTTAAACAATAACATCATGAAAGGTTTCTTTAATAAGTTTAACAAGTGCGTCGGTCTCTTCATTCACGAATAAGTGCTTCCCCGGTACCGTCATTTGCTTAAAGGCTTTTGTTCCACTCATTGCTTTCTTGGCGCTTAGTGATTGATCCGTATTGAGTGGATCTAGATCGCCGCGTAAGGCTGTAATCGGAATATCCAAACTAAGATTTGCAAAGCTTTCCGAATGCTTCAGGACGGACTCCATCTGATCAAACATTTTTTGTGCAAAATCTTCATCGCTTCCAATTGCTGTCACTGAATCTAAAGTGCCAACTTGGTTTAAAATAGCAACATGCTCTTCAGAAAGCTTTCTTGTTTTTTTATAATTTTCAGCAAAAATATGAAAAGCGTCCACTCGATTTTCCTCCAGTGATATCATACCAATAAGCATAAGATGTCGGATGCATTTTTTTTGTTCTTCATTAAAAAATTTCAAGCTTTCTATCGCCATCAGGGCTCCGAAGCTGACGCCTAAGAAAAGTGTTGGTCGATCAAGATAGGGATTCAATTCCTTTGCTAATTCGGAAGCCATTTGTGCGTAGTCAGTTCTGAATTCTTCAGTTGGACTGCCTGAAATTCCAGGAAGTTTGACTGTTACAATTTGGATACGGCTATCTAACTTCTGGCTCCATGAAAGGTGGGATTCTGGCCCCGCCAATAAGAAAGGAAAATAAATAACTCTTGCCACTGGCTCTTTTTCAGCTGTCTGCGGTTCAAGCCAGTAACTCGCATTGGTTTTTTGAACAGTTGAAACTTTTTTGCGAATTTGACCCAGAAGCTCTTCAGACATGGCTTGCAACGTGGGGCCACGCATAATTTTTAACAGCGGAATATCAATATCTAAATCTTTTGAAATCCACCCCCGCAATTGATTTGCCGACAAAGAATCGAGTCCAAAATTTAGCAAAGATTGATCGGATTCAATTTGCGCAGCAGGAAGCCCTACAATTTTTGAAAGTGCTGATTTAAATCCGGTCTTTAAACTTTCTAGAGCCTCTGTCTCTGACATGGTACGAAGATCTGAAATCCATCTTGAACTATCTTGCGATGCTTCAGTCTTGCTATCTCGCAATTGAGCCAGTCGATTAGACTGTGCCGTTTTCGGCCAAGCTTTAAAGTATTCAGACCAGTTTATACTTTGAACCATAAGGTGTGGAAGATCCATTAACATAGCTTTTTCTAAAGCTTGCAAGGACTGTGAAAGCGGAATGAGATGCCAATTTCGAATTTCAAAATGTTCTGCAATTTTTCGAGCCACGTAGCCCGCACCACCAAGGACACCCCAAGATATAGAGGTGCCTGGTAAACCTTGTTTGCGTCGTTGCGCGATAAGTCCTTGCATAAAACCATTCGCAACAGCGTAATTTGCCTGACCTGCGTTTCCCAGTTCCGCAGCCATTGAGGAAAAACAAATAAAATAGGACGGTTTTATCTGAAGTTCTTCACATGCCCAATGCAAGTTCCAACTTCCATCAACTTTCGGCTTCATAACTTTATCAAATTGGCTTCGTTCCAACTTAACCAAAGGGTTGTCTTCCAGAACCATGGCCCCTTGAATGATCCCAGTCACTTTTGGAAATTCAGCTAACAGGTTTTTGACTTCTTTATAAAGTGAAATATCCAAATTGCGGATGACGACTTCCACACCTACCTTACTCAGATTTTCTATTTGAGCTCGATCTTCTTCGTACTTAATGCCGCTTCGACTTACGAGTACCAGATTTTTTACACCGCGACTGGCTAGCCACTCAGCGCAGGCCAAACCAAAGCCAGAGGTTCCGCCGACCACGATAAACTGAGAGTTCTCCTGAGCTTGAAAGCTTTTTGCATGTCCTACCAAAAGGGCAGCCGATTTTTCCATATCTAAAATAAATTTTCCAATATGCTCGCCCTTAGAAAAGGCCTTGAAAGCGTTTTTAGTATCTGCCACTTCAAATTTTTGAAAAGGAATCATGGGAATTTTATACTTTTGAATAAATGCAATGGTATCGTTTACAATCTTTTGAAGTCGATCGGGATATCGTCCAGAAATGACTGCTAAATCGAAACCAAAATACGAAATATTCTTTAGAAAAGGTTCGAGTCCAATCCGAGTATTTTGAAGAAGGTCCATTTTACCAATTTCAATAAATCGACCAAACGGGGCAACCAACTTTAAACTTTCCCAAATGGCTGGTCCTGCCAAAGAATTTAACACCACGTCCACTCCATAACCTTGGGTGTCTTTTAGAATTTCTTCTCTAAATTCTAAGTTTTTTGAATCGTAAACATTTTGGATTCCTTGTTTTTTCAAGTATTCTTGTCTGTCGGATCTACTGGCCGTAGCGTACACAGTTGCCCCGATTGCTTGACAGATTTCAATCGCAGCAAGTCCTACTCCACCGGCAGCTGAATGAATTAACACCTTATCACCTTGTTTTATCCGTGCCAGTTCAAGCAAGGTATAATGGGCCGTTACAAAGACCACCAGGCTTGCGCCATAGTCCCAACTCATCGAATCTGGCAGAAGATTAACCTTTTTTCGATTCACCGTGGTTTCATTGCTAATGCAATTGTTCGTGAAGGATACAACGCGATCCCCAGATTTAAGGTCTTTCACTTCGGAACCCACCTGTAAGACCTCGCCCGAGCATTCAAGACCCAATTGTGGAACTAGGCCATCTGCCTTGAGCATTTTTGTAGTGTACATTCCCGTAGCAATTAACAGATCTCTAAAATTGAGACCCACTCGCTTGATCTTTACTTTAACTTCGTTTGGTCCCATTGCACTTACAAGCGGTTCACGAAACACTAGTGATTCAAGGCCACTACCCCGCTCGTCCATTCCAAGCGAATAAGCATCTTGCTCCACTTCGATTTTTTTAAAATTTTCCTGAGGCAGTTGACTAGAAAATCTTGGAACAAGCCGCTTTCCCCCAAGTAAAAAAACCTCGTCTTCAAAACGATCCTCCCATAATTCACATAAAATTTCTAAAGCGCTTACCTGTGAAACTGCATCGACTTGACGAAAATGGACATTTGTAACTTCGTTATTGGCGACTCGTTTAAATGCCGCATTGGCCTGAGAGGCTAAAGACCGAACAGGTTCGCCCGAGTTCACATTGAGGTCCGTAAAAACCCAAGTTAGGGTGGATTTGACAGCGCTGCGGTCTAAGGCACTCAATAATTTTGTGTTACCTTCAAAAAAATCGAGCTGCCATTCAGTAGGTGATTTGCTATCGACACATGCCACTCCCGAGCTGCCAAAAAGTGGCGGCACAAAGATCACAATTTGAAGTTGATCTAAAAAAGAAGTTTTAGGGAGCAAAGGCCAATCAAAGTCGATTAGGTTTTGAACTGCTAACGCTTTCAAAATGTTTTGAACCCCAGCATATTCCGCAGCTTTTGCGCTAAATTCTTGCGGTGCTGAACCCACTACCCACAGTTTTTCGATGGGTTTTGCTTTAACCTTCTTTTTTAAAATCTCTCGAGTTTCCGTTCCTATCAAGTCTGGATGAATTCGATTCCAGGCAACCACAATATTTTGTACATTGACAGTGAGCGTGCTGCTGGATGCGTTAACAAAGCCCGCGTCTAGCAGCTGTTTTTGCCATTCGGCGCCCGAAAGCGTTGGCTTATTTTGTCGGATTTTTAAATCTTCAAAATGGTTGTAGCCTTCCAAGAGTCCAAAAGTTCCTTCAATAGTCGGAAGCTTCCCGGTTATTTCAAGAAGCATACAAAGACCATTTTGTTTCAGAAGATGAGATAACGTCTGTAAAGAATTTTGAATGGACTTAGTCGCATGGATGACATTAAAACCTAAAACAATATCAAACGAATGAGAGTAAAACCCCTGAAGTTCAATATCTTTTTCTAAGTCTAAACTTTGGCATTGAAAATTCGGGTAGTCAGAAAAACGGCGACTGGCTTCGTTAATAAACGTAGGGGAAATATCGGTAAAAACGTATTCATAATTAAAACCAATCAATTTTTCTAAAATATGCGAAGTGCAACCACCCGTCCCCCCGCCTACTTCTAAAATGCGAATTTTTTTACTTGAATTTTTATTTTGCTTTAGAATTTCTCTTAAGTATTCAGAAATAAATAGGTTGTACTCAAGGCTTGAAATACTTTGAGAATAGAACTCAAAAAGCTCGTTCGGAATTGCATCCCCAAAAACTAATTTAACAGGATCAACTTCCCCACTTAAAACCTCATATTGACGAGACAGAACCCTTTTAGGAAAGTTCATCGCTTGTGGAATTCGTTTTGCGTGATCTTCTACAATTTGCTTGATGTTTTCGTATTCACGCAGAGTCACCTCACGTTGGACCGAGTAAATCTTATTTTTTTCGTCTTTTGGACTTTCGAGTTTTAAAAAATCATTTTCGTATAAAGAAAAAAGGAAAAGTTCCGCTGTTTTTTTTATCGAAAGATCCTGCCTGCAAAGATTCAAAACGTCTTCAAGTTTCCAAACCGAGCCTACAGCGCTTGGCATTCCTAACTTAATAAAGGCTGTGGCCATTGCAAGCAAGGCCATCCTGTCTAAATCTCGATCTGGTTGTAAATCATGGAATTCAAGATCGCGAAGGATTTTTATTTTACGTAAAAAATCTTCAAATGATTTTAGATCCAGTTCAGTTTTATGCTGCGAAACGGGGTCAACTGTTTGAAGATAAAAACTTGTCTTTTCAATTTGTTTTTCTGCGTAGAGAATTTCATCTAAAGGTTGATCTGATGAGCCTTTAATATACTGAAGAACCAGGCCGCAGATCGTAATAAATTCGTTGCCAGACTCATCCAGTAAGCACACATCAGCCACAATGTTTTCTTGGTCATGGCTAGTGATTTTTAAATAAGCCCATACTGTTCCAGACTTGGGCCGATCATGAAAGTAAAAATTCTGAACAAATGATGGAATATATATCGGAAGTCGACCTTGCGCTGTAATATTTTCCATCAACATGACCGCCTGAAAAGCATTATCCAATACCACTGGATGAACATAAAACTTTTCATACTCCGATTGTAAGGCCTCGTGCAGCTCGATTTTAACAAGACATTCTTTGGCACTGGAATAAGCTTCCGTCATTAATTGAAATGTTGGTCCGTAATTTAGACCGGACGTGCCAAGTAAATCATAGGACTTTGATAAACCGTCGTGTGGCTTCAGTCGGGATTTAATTACATCAAGAGAACCGATACCCAGTTTCTTACCAAAACCTTGCTTGGCAATTTCACCGTTTATGAAAATAGTTTTATCTTGATTAGACACAAGCGTAAACCGACCAGTAAACGGTGATAAATTGAGATTGAGCTGCATATCTTTTTCAACATCATTAATAAAAATCATTTTCTCGAAATCTACGGAGCGAAGATGAACAGGTGTAGATTCAGTGGACAATTTCTTCTTGCCTGCTCCTGCTTCTTGGCTCTGCGTCAATAAAATTGACGCAGCAATTGCAATCTCAAGAGACAGTGCCCCGGGAACAACAATTTCATCTTGGACTATATGATCTTTTAGGAAGTACCATTTCCGCGGATCAACTATCACCTTAAAATTAATATCAGCATCATAACCTGGCTGTCCAGCAGACCACTCGCTGATAAATGGATGCGGCTTTTTTCCTATCCTTTGCGCATAAAATTCGTCGGATTCTATCCAATATTCTTGTTTATCAAATGCTTGAAAAGGTAAAAAGTTCCACTGCTGAACCTGGCCAACCACGGCTTCCAACTTAAGAGGTATGCGGCTACTATGAGCTCGAAAAATAAGTTCAGAAAGGCAGCGAAAATCATCTTTCTTTTTATTTAAAGTCGAAAATGAAATTGCATTTGGAAATGTTTTTTCAATATGTTGAGAAAGGGCTGGGTGTGCACCAATTTCAATAAATAAACAGTTATGATCCTGGTTCGCAGCCTGAAGAGCCTGTTCAAACCGAACAGGCTCGCGCATGTTGCGATACCAATAATCAGGCGTAAGCTCTGTGGGGTTTTGGATTTTTCCAGAAACTGTTGAAATTTGTATTACAGAAGAATTTTCTGCTTCCGTCGAAATTTTTAATTGCGAAATTTTTTTTAGAAACACATCTTTATTTTCTTCCATGCGGTAACTATGAAAGGGAACCCGCACATCTAAGGCTCGATTAAAAATATTTTTTTCTGAAAGCTCCAGTGAAATCACTTTTAAAATTTCGTGATCGCCGGAAAGAACCAAAGAATCCTTCGAATTTAAAGCTGCCAAATTAATTTTATAATCATATTTTTGACATAAAGTTTTTGCACTTTCTTCGCTAAGTTCAACGGCAAGCATAGAGCCCAGACCCTCTGAAAGCACTTGAACTTGACTACGGTTGGCAATTAAAAAGCAGGCCTGATCTAAAGACAGAGCGCCACTGGCGTAACTTGCAGCGACTTCTCCGACACTGTGACCTAAAACAAAATCTGGAGCTATTCCCCACTTTTTTAGTTTTTCAGTCAGGGCCACTTGAATGGCAAAGATAGCGACTTGGGACGTTGCTGTTGCATGAATTTCGCTGCTGCTTTCATCTTGGTGAAGCTCCGCAAGCAAACTTCTTTTTTTGACTGAAGTCCAACCGTATTTGGTTAAAAGGTCGCTAACTTCCTGGATCTTAGAACTGAATTCAGAATCTTCGCTAATTAGTTTTCGCCCCATGCCCCACCACTGGGTTCCCATTCCCGAAAAAACAAAACAGATTTTCAATTTTTTATGAGGGGTTCTAGATGCAAGGTTTGACTGCGAATTTGATCCGCGAAGTAAATAATCTTTTAAATTTTTCTGTAACTCTAAGGTTGAAGGGGCCCAAACTGCCAAATTTAAATTTAAGACTGATCTCTTAACTATCGAGGCTGCTCCCCACTTTCCCAT
>JANPNP010000292.1:0-16928 GCA_031427535.1 Bdellovibrionales bacterium
CACCTCCCTGATCCAATCGACACCAACACACATGACGACACAACGAATGAACATCACGACAGCAGCAGTGATGCCGTAAGGGGTGACATCAGGGGTGCGGACAGCATGGAGGAGCGAATCGGGGGTGCGGAGCGCTATGACAGGGGGGATATAAGGGGACTACACAAATTAAACGATAATGTTGTCGGAAATCGATACTGTAATTGTAAGATGGTTATTTACTAATTCGGTGTCATAAGATTCCGTCTTGAAGGTATCTTTTGCTGCGGCGACTAAGCAATCTTAGTTCTAGTCTAAAAAGGCAGCAGAAATCAATTTTGCGTGCATGCAATGTAGCAAATAGCCACTTTTGCAAAACCTTATAAGCTAACATGCTAGGTGCATAGAGTGTCATTTTACACAAAAAAAGGGATGTCATTTAGACACCCTTTTTTTATTTTTCGAAATCTAAATTTAAAAGGAACGGCGTACCTTACTTCTTCGCTAAATGCTGATCGATGATTTCTTTGAAAGCTGGGAACGGGTAGGCTCCGCGTAATGAAACTCCGTTAATTAAGAATCCTGGTGTTCCGCTCATGTTGAACTTTTTTGCTTCTTCCATGTCAGCATTGATGCGGGCTTGAATTTTTTCGTCTTTAAGATCGGCTTCTAACTTCTTTGCGTCTATACCAAGTTTTTTAGCAACTTCTTTAAAGTAGCCTTCGCCTTTATCTTTTAACATACCTTGATTTTCAAAAATAGCATCGTGAAATTTTTCAGCCTTACCAGCGTCTTGCTTGGCAATAGCTTCAAAATACCTAGCTGCAGGCATAGCTAACGGATGGAAATCTAGTGGTAAGTGTTTGAACACGACGCGCACTTTATCACCGTAAGCTTTGCGAACTTCTTGAATGGTTTGAAAACCGCGTGAGCAATACGGGCACTGAAAATCAGAATATTCAATAATCGTAATCGCAGCATCTTTGTTACCAAAGATAACTCGGCCATCTTCAACAACTGGAGTTAGTGGATTTGTAAATTCAGCTTGGCGAGATTTTTTTTCGTCATCCTGAGCTTTTTCTGCACCAACTTTTTGCGCGTCTTGAGCAGCTTTATTAACGATTTCAATAAATTTTGCTGGATCTTTTTCGATAGCAGCAAAAACGATTGAAGGATCTTTCTCAACAGCTTCTTTAAGTTGTTTAGCAGATGGTGCGCAAGCAGCTATTGTAAATGCTGCGGTAGCGACTGTTAATAATGATAGAATACGACTTGTTTTCAAATTTTTCCTCCGGTTAGGGTCTATGTCTTAAGCTCGAATAGTGTGTCACAGCTATTTGAAAACGAAAATTCTTTTTTTAGGCTCGACATGACTCGTCTGAGGTCTAGACAGAAGCATCAGCCCTAAAAATTCTGCAAAACCTAGGATATAGTATTTTTTATGAACAAAAAAATATTTATTACTGCAGTTTTGGGTGGTTGTTGTTTATTTTTTATCAGCTGCGCGTCATCGAACGGAACAACGCGTTCTGCAGAGATTCAGATGTCGTACCAAAAACTAAAATTATTGGATTTGGATCAAATGACAGAAATCATGCAGCAGAAAGTTAAAGCCGCCAAAAGTACGAATTCACTGCAGCCACTGGAAGATGGTTTAGAAATTTGTTTAAGTCGACCAGATGAAGACGGCTTAGTCGAAAAAACGATCTCGTTGATCAAAAATCCACTGGATGATAACAATGCGTGGGAACCCACTGTTGATGCCTTAGTCGATAAAAGCATTGCAATTATGACATCAAAAGATTCAAATCCTACGGATCAATTAACGGCAGGATTTATTCTGGAAAATCTTATCGCTGAATTGAAGCCTGAGTTTACAAAACAATACGAAAGTGCAGGTTTCGAAACGCGAACGATAGAACGAATTGCTAAGGCAGAAATCGAGTTCTCGGCAGCTGCCGTTCAAGAGCGAAATTTAAGTCTTATGCGCGGCACCGCTGGGCCTTCAAAAGTGGCACAGCAAATTCTAATGCAGCGTGCAGATGTACTAAAATCCAAACCTAAAACGAAGAACAAAAAATAATTTAAAAACACCAGGCCCATGGTCTGGTTTTAGTTCCATTCTAAAAAATCGTCTCATATTGACTCAAGCAAATTCATAATTCCTCCGAAATGTTTCATAGGTGCCAAGGCTGGCGCCTAAAAGACCGATAAGAAACAGACGGAGGAAACATGTTTATACAAGGTAATTTACAAGCCGTATTCGACGCGCTTTATACCATCGGAGCGATTGATCCTGTTCTAGGAATGGACTGGGAATTAATCACTGACGAAATGGCGAAAAACCCAAGCCATGTTTACCAAGTCTGTCAGTCGGTGAACGCCTGCGAAGGCAATCAAGAAAAATTAATTACGACATTTAATAGCATGGATGAAAAATCTTTGCATTTCGTTGCATTGGAGGTTGCTCGTGAATTCAGTGAATTTCAAGATCGTAAAGAGCTTCACTAGAGGTTTTCTTTTTTCATTTTTCTTTTTCGCACAAGTGAAAATTCACGCGTGGGAAATTGATTTATCGCGCCGGCAAACAAATCCAACGCGAATTGAAAATCAGCGCATGCCGTCATCAAATCCAACAACTAAAAAGGTTGAAAGATCGACTGACGCTGAAATCTTAGAAGCTTTAAAAAATGTTGTTAGCACCGTCGACATTTCCAGAGACATCGTGATCGTCAACACCGAAGCGGGTTTTGTGCCCGAAGTTGTCCAAGTGAAGAAAGGCGAAGCGTATAAAATTCACATCGTGAATTTAAACATGCGCGAGAAAAATACCAGCTTTTTGATGGATTCGTTCACACAGTCGCACAACACCATGTTTGGAAATTTAAAAACGTTTGTGATTGAACCTAAAGTTGAAGGTGTTTTTTCGTACCAGTGTCCAGAAACAGGCGTGCAGGGAAAACTGGTTGTGGTTCCAGATACAACAACCAGAAAAATCGCATCAGACAAATAAAGAAGGCCCTATGTCCTCAGAAAACTCAAATTTCAAAGAAGTCATCGCCAGGGCGCTTGCGCCCGTGGAAGAATTTTTGAATGATCCCCGAGTCTCCGAGGTTCTGATTAATGGACCTAATCAAATATTCGTCGAGCGCCGTGGAAAACTAGAATTAACGACCGCTAAGTTTCCAGACGAAGATAACTTACAAGCAGCTATAAATAGCATTGCACAATCCGTGGGTCGCCGAATTAGTAAGGACGAACCTAGGTTAGACGCGCGCCTTCCCATCATTGAAGGTCATCCAGCAAGTGGTTCTAGAATCGCAGCTGTCATGCCGCCAATCTCTAGACAGGGGACAGTTATAAGTATTCGTAAATTCACAGCCAGTAAAATTTCTCCGGCTGATTACATCAAGTATGGAACCATTTCAGCAGACGCGTGGATGTTCATCGATCTGTGCATGTTTCTGGGAAAAAATATTATTGTTAGCGGTGGTACGGGCTCTGGTAAAACGACGTTGTTAGGATTACTTTGCACGCGCATTCCGAAAGGTCAGCGCGTTTTAGTTATTGAAGATTCTTCTGAATTACAAATTGATTATGAACATGTTGTACGCTTTGAAACACGCCAAGCAGATCAGCAAGGTAAAGGCGAAGTGAACATCAAAGATATTTTAAAAAGTGCGCTGCGCTTACGGCCTGATCGCATAATAGTTGGTGAAGTTCGTTCAAGTGAAGCCTTAGAGTTAATCAATGCAATGAATACTGGCCATAAAGGCAGCATGGGCACCGTGCATGCAAATACTCCGGAAGATGCCATTGTTCGACTAGAAGCATTAGCCGCAGGTGGCGATGCAAAGATCAGTGAAAAAGCACTGACGTCACAAGTGGCTTCAGCAATTGAAATCATTGTGCAAATTTCCAGATATTCTGACGGTTCGCGAAAAATTGGCGCTATTTCTGAAATTCGCGGTATTGATAAAGATGGAAAATACATTGTTGTTCCAATCTTCGAAATTACGAAACTATCAAGACGCTCAGACGGCACATTAGAGGGCGGAATTGAAGCCACAGGAAATATGCCTTCTTTTTACCAAGAAATTTTAGATAACAAAATTAACTTCCCACCAGCGAAGTTTCAGAAACCCATCAAAGCCGCTTAAATCCGTAGCATAGGTAAATTTAAGCGCTTGCGACCATAAAGCCATTCTACTACAGTCGGGGCCGTGCATTTCAGCTGTAAAGTAACCCATGCTATTTTAACGTATTTAGAATCAGAGAAAATTGATTTATCTGGTTACTTTTCGGAAACTGATATTCCGTGGGAATTGCTGCGTGACCCGTCGTACTGGATGCGCGCCCCAGACATGGAAGCGTTTTTAGAACGTCTTGCTTTAAGCGCGGCCGTTTTAATTCAAGCGGGTCACACCACGCCAAAAAATAAAGTGTGGGGCGTGCTTGATAGCGTGCTTCGCATGATGCCGCAACCACAAGAAATATTTCACCAGCCCGAAAAATTTTTAGGTTATTTTATTTCTCCAGAGCCCCCGATAGAAAATTTAACACGATCGGTAAAGGGTTTAACATTTGATATCCCACTTCCTGCCGAACAGTATCCACTGGTCACAACGTATCTAAAGGCGGCGTTTGAATCGTTGCCAATTTATGTTGGTCAATCGCCAGCGATATGTGAATGGTCAGATATTCATTTACGAATTGATTGGTCCACCGAGCAAACAAGTATATTAGATGATGAATCAAGGCAGATATCCCCGGCGCTGATGCAGGATGTGATTCGGCAGTTGCAAGATAGCAGTAAAGACTTAGAAGAAAAAAACCGCGAATTGCAACGCCGGAACGAAGAACTTCAGCGTTTTGGAACACAAACGAATGCGAATTTGCCAGACGAACAGCGCGCGATGATCCGCGAAGATTTTTCAGAATTTGAATTCATGCGAAAACCCGTGCACCAAGTGGCACAAAATATTTCTAGGCTACATGATTATATGGTTCGGGCCCATCAGCTAGTTACTTTATTAACTGCAGGTCAGAAACAGACGCCCGGAATAAAAGAAGCATTTCGCCGGGTGGACTGGGATATCGTTAAAAATCAATACCCGCAAATTATCCGTGAAAGTTTAGATACTTTAAAAAAAATGAAAGAGGAAACTCATGTCTAATATCGCAAGTATTCATGCCCGAGAAATTTTAGATAGCCGTGGTAACCCGACAATTGAAGTAGAAGCCCGCACCGTCGACGGAAATTTAGGAAGGGCTGCAGTCCCATCAGGTGCCAGCACTGGCGCACACGAGGCTTACGAACTTCGTGACAACGATAAAAAAAGATATTTAGGAAAAGGCGTGCTAAAAGCCATCGCCCACGTACGTGAAAAAATAGCGCCTGAAGTTGTTGGGTTAAATGTGTTCGAGCAAGTATACATCGACAAGATACTTCGCGATATTGACGGCACTGAAAATAAATCTAACTTAGGCGCCAACGCAATTCTTGGCGTGTCATTAGCCTGCGCAAAAGCTGCGGCATTAGATGCAGGACTTCCGCTGTACCGCTACGTTGGTGGGTCGCAAGCATGTAAGTTGCCAGTTCCATTAATGAATGTTTTAAATGGTGGAGCGCATGCCGATAACGGATTAGACATTCAAGAATTTATGATTGTGCCAACAGTTAATAATTCATTTTCAGATTCGCTACGTGCAGGATCAGAAATATTCCACACATTGAAAAAAATCTTAGGTAAAAAAGGTTTATCAACAGCTGTTGGTGACGAGGGCGGTTTTGCTCCGGTTTTAAAATCAAATGAAGAGGCCCTTGAACTTTTAATGCAAGCCATTCTAGAAGCGGGTTACGAAGCGGGCCAAAACGTATTTCTGGCTTTAGATGTTGCAGCGACTGAAATGTACGATGGTTCAAAATACGCTTGGGAAAAACAAAAAATTTCTGGCCAAGAGTTGCAAAGCATTTACATGAAATGGACCAATAAATTTCCGATGATCAGCATTGAGGACGGTTTTTCAGAGGACGACTGGGATTCTTGGATCAGTGCCACTGGTGAAATGGGTAAACGAGTTCAACTTGTTGGGGATGATTTATTTGTTACAAATCCGAAACGCCTTCGCATGGGTATCGAAAAAAAGGCGGCTAATGCTTTACTAGTGAAAGTAAATCAAATTGGAACATTAACAGAAACTGCCGAAGCGGTAAGTCTTGCGCAGAGAAATAATATGCGCACAGTGATGTCCCACCGAAGTGGTGAAACAGAAGATGTGATCATCGCTGATTTAGCAGTGGCCTTGGGATGTCACCAAATTAAAACCGGCAGCCTTTGTCGTAGCGAACGAACTGCAAAATACAATCAACTGCTGCGCATCGAAGAAGACTTAGGCGAAATGGGAATATACTGGGACAAAGCCGGCTTTAGATAACCCGATTAATTTCGTATTTTTTTTTGACTCCGCCCATTTCCACTTCGGCTGTATCGCCTTCGGATAGCCCTTGGATAGCTTTACCCAGTGGGCTTGCCGGAGTCATAACTTGAATTTGTTTTTTATCAACGACGACAGATATCCCGCCGCCTTGGGGTAAGTAAAAAAAATAATTTTCTTTTTCACCACAAATGGTTTCGATGTAGGCGCCTATTGAAACTTTATCCTGCGCTCGAATTCGTAAATTTTGGCAGAACAGTAATAATTCTGATGTCTCTGAAACCCGCTGGGCTTGCGCGCCTGCAAGATATGAAGCTTCCAGGGCACGTGTATCGTATTTGTTTTCTGGCTTAGACTCGCTATGGGTGGCGTCTTCGTAAGTCGCAAGTGCTGCCCGTTTCAAGGTTTCAAAATCAGCTTGCAACTGAGTAACTAAAGTTTGTAAAAGTTTTTCTTTATCCATGTAAGTCGCTATGATGGCTGGATCAAAGTCCTGAGCGCAAGAAGTAAAATATTAATTTGCGCTGGAAAATTGTTAGTGATTGAATAGACAGATGGATGATATTCGCCGATTTGGCTTTCAGTTCCGACAGTTATTAAATAAGCCAATAAAAGTCGCGATGATCTGCGTAGTCATTTTCATACTAACCTTATTTGTAAATGGAACTTTATGGCGGGTGTGGGGACTGCGTAACGACCAGAAAACAATCGTCGAACAAATAAAAAGCACCCAAAAACAAGCCACTTTTTTAGACGTCCAAATCAAGCAAGCCAAAGACCCATCCTTCATCGAACGCCAAGCCCGCGACCGCCAAGACATGGTAAGCGACAACGATTTAGTCTTCGTATTCTCTGACTGAAAAGGTACCTGCTCACTTTATGTAAGGCAGCGCGTCTGAACATAACATAATGAAATTGTTTGTTATTTAACTGTTAAACCTTTGGTTTAGTGAAGTAAGAAGCTTTTGACTTTCTATAGAGCTAAAGCTCTACTTGTAGTCTATGAAATTAAAGCAATTAGATCATGCAAGACTGTGTTTAGGATTAACTCGCAAAGAATTGCAGCGCCGAATTGAATCAGGTCAGTTAGATTTGCACATTATTAATTCTCAGATAAATCATTATTCGAACGAACTTAAATACGAATCGTCATCTGAAAAATGGCTCGATCTTAAATCTTTGGATCAAGTCGACAAATTTAAATCTGCCGAGTAGGGTAGCTCCAATGAAAAAAAATACAATCTATATCGTCGACGTCAGCTCGATGTTCTTTCGCGCGTTCTATGCAATCAGACCATTAACCTCTACGCAAGGTGTGCCGGTTAATGCCGTGTATGGTTTTATTTCGATGATTGTAAAACTGATGAAGGATAAAAATCCAGATCACATCGTCTTTTGTTACGACCGGAAAGAGCCTTCATTTAGAAAAGATTTGTACACTGAATACAAAGCAAACCGCACGATAATGCCAGATGATTTACAAGTTCAAATGCCCTACCTAAAAAAGGTGGCGAACCTATTTGGAATCACTGATATCGAAGTCCCAACTTATGAAGCAGATGATCTTATTGGTTCGATTACAAAGCTGGCCGAAAAAGAAAACTTCGATGTTTTTATTGTCAGCGGAGACAAAGATTTCTGCCAGCTGATCAGTCCCAACGTATTTCTTTATGATACGATGAAAGATGTCATCTTTACAGAAGCCTTAGTAAAGGAAAAACACGGTGTTACGCCCGAGCAATTTTTAGATTATTTAGCTATCACTGGAGATGCCTCAGACAATATTCCAGGAATCGCAGGGATTGGGCCAAAAGGCGCAATAAAGCTGATAGAGCAGTTTGGTTCGGTGGAAGAAATTTACAGAAACATTGATAAAGTTGAAAGCCCAGCACTAAAGCAGAAACTGGTAGCTTCAGAAAAAAACGCATTTTTATCAAAAAAATTGGTCAGCATTGTTTGCGATGTTGAGCTGAACAAAACATTAGATGACTTTAAATTAAAAGAGATGAAGCGTGACGAGCTTCGTGCATTTTTACAGGATTTAAATTTTAAATCTTTTGAAAAATCAATTCTAGATGCCCCGGCTAAAGTGCAGCCGTCTTCGCAAGCTGGCAAAAATATTGAAACAACATCAGTTCAAATATCTGATGCGAACGTCAACACGCAGATGGGTCCGCAAGTTTCCGTCGTCGTAAAACCGTGGGACGCAGCTGAAATTCAAATAAGGCTAGATGCTAATGAAAAATTTTTTATATTTGAACACGAGGATAATGTCGCTTTAGGGTTTTCTGAACAGCTGTACTTTACTGCGAAAGCCAGCTGCCAACTTAAATTTTTGAAAGTCGCATGGTCAGGATTTAATTTAAAAAATGTGTGGCATCAGATTGGTTTCAAAGCGGATCAAGTTCAGCAAGCAGAACTGCAAAACCAAATTGATTGGGACTTGATGCTGGGTGCCTACGTTATCCGTGCTGCCGATAGCGCAAGTTTAAAAAAACTAGCAACATTTTTCTTAAACGAAGAATTACCCGACGTAATCACGCCGGAAATATTTTATAGCACATGTCTTTTGTTAAACACTGTTGTAAAAACACAACTAGAAGAAAAAAATCTTTTTATTATTTATAAAAAATTGGAAAAGCCTATCATTCCAATTTTATTCGCAATGGAGCAAAAGGGAATTACGATCGATATTGCGGGCTTGCAGTTATTTTCAAAGCAGCTTGGTGACGAGCTATTAATTCAAGAAGCTAAAATTCACGAGTTGGCCGGAGAAAAATTTAATATTGCCTCTCCGAAACAACTGGGCGTAGTTTTATTTGAAAAACTAGGGTTAGAGTCTTCAAAAAAAACAAAAACCGGCTATTCAACAGATAACGATGTCTTAGAAAAATTGGAGCATCCGATCGGAAAAGAAATAATAAACTTCCGCGAGCTGGCAAAATTAAAATCAACATACGTGGATGCGTTACCAGAAGCTGTTGATCAGAATGCGCGCGTCCATACCAGTTTTAACCAAGCATTGACGACGACGGGTAGGCTTTCAAGTACAAACCCAAACATTCAAAACATTCCAATAAAAACCGAACGTGGTCAGCGTGTGCGAAAAAGTTTCGTAGCAGCCAACGGAAAGAAGCTTTTATCAGTGGACTATTCGCAAATTGAACTTCGCGTGTTAGCCCACATTTCTGAAGATCCAGGATTGATCAGTGCCTTTCGTGATGACCTAGATATTCATGCAGCGACAGCATCCGAAGTGTTTTCTGTTGCGTTGGATCAAGTGACAAAAGAGCAACGCCGGATTGCAAAAGCCGTAAATTTTGGAATTGCTTACGGGCAAGGGGCCTATGGTTTGGCTGAAGCCTTAGGAATACCACGCAAACAAGCTGTCGACATTATCGAAAAGTACTTTATTAAATTTAGTGGAATAAGAAGTTATATTGAAAATACAATCCAAAAAGCACACGAACAAAAATATGTGGAAACTTTATTCGGCAGGCGTCGTTACATTCCGGAATTAGATTCGAGTAATGGAATGCTAAAAAAGTTCGGAGAGCGTGCCGCTATAAATGCACCCATTCAAGGAACTGCAAGTGACCTTGTGAAAATGGCGATGATTGAAATATCACAGGATCAAAAAAATAATGCTAAACTAGATATGTTACTGCAGGTACACGACGAGCTTATTTTCGAAGGTACCTTGTCAGATGTTGAAGCACAGGCGCCTGTTATTAAAAGAATAATGGAAAATGTCGCTAAGCTAAAAGTACCTCTAAAAGTAAATTATGCCATCGGAGATAATTGGGACGAAGCCCATTAGACTTCGCCTTAAGATTTTGTCGTTAGAAATAGTAACCAGCACCTAAGCGAATATCGCTTGTCTTAATTGTCGCTGAATCCAGTTTGTAATCTACAATGCGGTAATCAAGTATTAAACGCACATTCGGGATGACCGCATAAGTAAAGAATGCGCCAAAACCCATTCCATTTAATGAGTTATCGCTACCATTGGAATTTGTTTCTTTGTAATTCGATGCCAAAGTGAATAGTCCACCTGCTGAAAACTGCTTAAAGCGATACTCGCCAAGTAAACTAAATTGAATTTGCGTGGTAGTATAAGTTACGGATTTTTCATCCTTACCTTTAAGCATGGCATATTCACCCTCAAGTCCCACGCCAAAATCACCTAGGTAATAAATGCCCACGCCAGATAAATCGAATCCATCATATTTTACGTTTGCAGCAATATTTTTAATATTCTGATTTGCGGCACCCATAAGTACATATTTTATATTGGCTCCGACGGTCCATTCTTTGCCGCTTGCTGATTTGCCACGGGCCGTTTTTCCCGGGCCTGCGCTTGCCGCTTGGACGCCAGCACCACCGCTTGAAACTGAAACGACTTTTTGGCTACTAATATCACTTGCGGTTGCTAAAAGAATTTTTTTATTTGCTACTTTTTTTATTGTCGCATCAACGCGTTCACTACCGAATGTTAGCTGGATATTTTGCCCGCCAGCTGGTCGCAAAGTCTGGATTTCGGCATCGCTTAATTCCAAAATTGCAGAGCTTCCTTTAACTTGCAAAACGCGAGCAGCGTAACTTACTGACGTTAAAAGCAGAATTGCGGACATAGCTAGGTGCAGTTTCAATCGGTCTCCCATCCAACGACTCGGCCACCTTCAAAATAAACATAGCGTTTTTCTTGGCGATATCCGTTCGGCGTTGATACTTGTTTAAAATATTTCCAGCGTTCATTTTTATAGATGGGGTTGCCGCTATGCTCGATTGATTCGGGTTCGCCCCATGATTTTTTTACGTAGTCGGACGGCATACCAGCGGCAATATCCAAGTTGTCGACAAGGTCATTAAAGTCTCGAAGGCTTTGTGCGCGCTTCCATATTTTATTTTTATTTACCCACGATTGTCGGCCTTCAATGCTAGGAATTAGTAGATACGATACTTTCTCATCATCATTCTGCAGCCAAGGTAGAATTTTTGAATAATTTAAACGCTCTTTTTGAGAATCTAGCGTTCGTTCCAAAAAACGCACTTTTTTTCTTTTTTCGATTGTAGCTAAATCTTCAGTTGTAAGTTCTTTCGTTGGATCAATTCCAACTTCATAAGCGTACTTCGCTAGTTCTAAATCACTAAGTTTGGTTTCGATTTTTCCAGCAGCACCCAGCGAAGATTCTTTTTTTTCCGACAAGGGCTTGGTCACAGGGGTAGTTGAATGCACGGTCTTAATATTTGTCATTCCGCTACATCCAGATAACAAAAATGTAGATGTAATTGGCCATGCTATAAGCGCGACCCAGTGAATGATGTGTGACTTCATAACTTAAAGTGTAAAACACTTTTTAGCGTAATGCATGAAGGCTACCGACTATGGGCTAGCCGAATTGCTAGCTTTTCATTTTAAGGATGTTATCATGGTCGAGTGAATGACGACAAACCAGACCAAAACGAAAAAAATGAACCGGTAAATGTGCTATCCGAAACAGGGGAAGCAGAAGTCAGCGATGAGATCGCGATGGAAGACATTGATCTGATGTTGCAGGAAGAGGATCCCGATTTTCTAAAACAAATATCAGAAATTAAAGTAGATACTTCAGGCGTAGATTTTTCGCTTATGGATGACATCATCCATAATATCGTTGTTGAGAAAAAAAAACTAAATTGGAAAATTCATTTACGTAATTTATTTCTATTTAACGACGAGCCAAAAAAGCTTATTATGTTTTGGTGTTTAGTGATCGTCGGCGGGCTGCTAATCGCGTTTGGTTCAACTTTAACAAATTCATTTTTTTCTAAAGGTTTGTTTCTACGTTCATACGCCGAGTGGGGATCTGACATAAGGTCTTACAACCCGCTAAATGAGGTAGAGGCTTTTTATGATAATCCGCGATTTGCCAAAAACCTAATGACCATGACAAAAATGTTCGCGAACATAAAGCCGTCAGAAGATTCCGGCCCCAATCCGATGCTGGCAATCGAAATTAACGTCGAGGGCATGTCTTCGGAAGCGATTATTGAGCTGAAAGACCGAGAAGCTGAATTTAAAGATATTTTATTAAGAGAAAGCGAAGACTTTTCTTATGATGAGCTGATTTCTGCCGAGGGAAAAAAGAATTTGCTACAGAAGTACCAGATAGCCCTAAATTCGAACCTGACGCAAGGTCAGGTCCGCCGCGTATTACTTAAATCCTTTATTTTAAAAAATTAGGCTTTGAATTGTTCTAAGTCGATACTGTATGTCCGAATTCGATCATGCAATGTTGACTTGGGCATGCCAAGATCAATTGCGGTACGTTTTTGATTTCCGTTATTCGCAGCCAAACGCTTTAAAATCATTTGTTTTTCTATTTCCTTAATGACTGACATTTGATTTGAATCTGTTGTAGCGGCATAATTTACGCCGGTTGGTAAGTGCGCTAGTCGCTCTTTTTTATTAAGTAAAATGTCCACATGCAATTCTTCTATATATTTCTTCGGATATAAAGCAGAAGCTCTTGCAACCACGTTTCTTAGTTCGCGGATATTTCCGGGCCAGTCATGTTTTTTTAATGCCTGAATTGCATTAAAAGAAAATCGAACCTTCATTTGACGTGCAAAAGAATACAGAAGTTCGTCAAAGTCCTCAAGGCGGTCTTTCAATGCAGGAGTTTCAACGGTGATGACATTTAACCGATAAAATAAATCAGATCGGAAGCTTCCTTCACGAATCTTTTGATAAAGATTTTGATGAGTTGCTGCGATTATGCGTACTTCTGTTTTAACTGAGCGATCGCTACCGACCGGCCTAATTTCGTTGTTTTCAAGTGCGCGCAAAAGTTTGGCTTGTAGTCCATAAGTCAAATCACCAATTTCATCTAAAAATAAGGTTCCGCCTCGAGCAGATTCGAAAGCGCCTTTACGATCAGCAATAGCGCCCGTGAAGCTGCCTTTGATATGTCCGAACAATTCGCTTTCTACTAAAGTTTCGGTTAAAGCCGAACAATTCACACTGACAAACGGGGCGGTCGAAAAAAGGCTAACATCATGTAGGGCGTGGGCTATGACATCTTTTCCAGTTCCGGAAGGGCCAAGTAATAAGACAGGATATTTTGTTTGGCCAACCGAAGCTAAAGTATCCAGCTGAGACTTCCAATATTCACACTTACTGGTAAGCGAAAAATCTTTTGCAGCAAATTTGCAGTCATGGACTACAAAATCTGTGTGACCAACGGTAATAAGGTCTCCATCTTTCAAAACAGCTTCTAGTATTTGCGCCCCGTTCACGAATGTTCCGGTTGCTGATCGCAAATCTTTAAGGTGGGCCTGCGGTCCTTTAATCTCGATTCGGGCATGTCGGTCACATAAGGCTGGATCTGAAATATGTACAGCGCAACTGCTGTCTTTACCGATATTTGCGTATTCCTGTAGTTCCCATCGCTGTTGGCTTCCGTCTAATAATTCGATTTGAAATTGGCTCATGTTATCTCCTGGTTTGTTTCCGGATCACTATTTCAAGAATCGGACGTGATGTTTTAAGGACCAAATAGGATTTAATTCGATCTGAAGGCTATTTTTCCCAATTAATATAGTGGATGTAAGAATTGAGAAAATTTCCGAAATGAATTACAATTTTTTCATGCCCAAAGTTACGTTTATAAAAAGTGCCGTTAAGTTTTCTGATTTTCCTGAACATGATTTAAAAGAAATCGCCATAGCTGGAAGATCCAATGCAGGAAAATCATCTCTTATTAATATTTGGGCGGGTGGCAAAGTTGCCAAAGTTAGTCAAACTCCGGGTAAGACACGGCTACTTAATTTTTTTAATATGAACGACAGTTATTGCCTAGTAGATATGCCTGGATATGGCTTTGCATCTAGGGGTGCGGAAGAAATAAAACTATGGCGTAAGATGATAGAAAATTATCTGAAGCAGCGCCCACAGCTTGTAGGATTAGTACTGCTAATTGATATGGCCCGCGAATGGGCTATGGATGAAGAGTCAATTGCTCAGTTTGTTATGAAGAATGATATTCCGGTGGCTATTGTTTTGACGAAATCTGATAAATTTTCCAAACAGGATATTGAACGCGCTTTAGCCCGTATTAAAAAGCAATCGCGAATTGAGGAAGTGTTTCCGATTTCATCCCAAACAAAAAATGGTTGCGATGCGGTTGAAGATTTCATGTACCGTGCTTGGGTAAAAGAACAATGAAAATTATTGGGGTGATTCCTGCCCGGTATGCCTCGACGCGTTTTCCAGGTAAACCCCTTGCTGAGCTTAAGGGGAAAAAAATTCTTCAATGGGTTGTCGAAGGTGCAAGGCAAAGCAAGAACTTAGATCAAATTTTTGTAGCCACTGACGATAAACGTATTTTTAATTTTTGCACCAGTATAAACGTTGATGTCATTATGACCAGTGCGGAATGCGCTACCGGTACGGACCGAATTTTTCAAGCAACCAAAGATTTAAAATTTGACCGCGTTATTAATATTCAGGGGGATGAACCCTTAATCTCAAAAGATTTCATTGATCCACTTGCCGAAGCATTTAAAGAAGATGCATCACTTTCTATGGTAACCTTGGCACATCCGCTTGAGGCTGAAGATTTAAACAATAAGAATGCTGTAAAAGTCATCACTAACGAAAAGGGTGACGCTATTTATTTCAGTCGATTTGGCATCCCATTTTCTAGGGAAACATTCATCACCGGAGTCGTGCAGAAGCACATTGGACTTTATGGTTTTTCAAAAGACTTTTTAGGAACATTTTGTGCGACTCCACAGGCTAAGATTGAAATAGCTGAAAGTTTAGAGCAGTTACGCGCACTGTATTTGGGCGTTCGAATCAAAGTTTTATCAGTCGAAAAGCCGACGTATGGTGTTGATACACCCGAAGATTTGCAAAAGCTTGAAGCTCTGTTGAAGTAGCTGCTATTGTACCAAAAGCAGGTGAAATGATGTCCAAAAATAAATCTAAAGCTACTTCTAAAGCTAAATCTAAAAAACTAAAGCAAAAATTTATTTTCGTCACAGGTGGCGTTGTCTCATCAATCGGCAAGGGATTAACTGCTGCAAGTTTTAGGTTCGTTACTTGAGGCCCGTGGGTTCAAAGTTACAATTATGAAATTTGATCCGTATTTAAATGTTGATCCGGGAACAATGTCACCACTGCAGCACGGGGAAGTTTATGTAACGGAGGACGGCGCCGAGACTGATTTAGATCTTGGTCATTACGAACGCTTCACCAATGCGCACTTGATGCGTTCGAACTCAGTAAGCGCTGGCCAGATATATGATTCAGTTATCACGCGGGAGCGGCGCGGTGATTATTTAGGTGGAACAGTGCAAGTTATTCCGCACATCACAGATGAAATAAAATTAAAACTATTCGAAGCTGCTCAGGGTTGTGAAATTATAATTGTAGAAATTGGCGGTACGGTCGGTGATATCGAAGCACAGCCATTTTTTGAAGCTATTCGGCAACTTCGATTGGAACTAGGTAACGAAAACACGGCGCTTGTGCATGTTACCTATGTTCCTTATATAGCTGTCGCAGGCGAATTAAAAAGTAAGCCCACACAGCATTCTGTAAAAGAACTAAGAGAAATTGGTTTACAGCCCGATTTTTTAATTTGTCGAAGCGAAAAAACCATTGATATGAATTTGAAAGCAAAAATAGGGTTGTTTTGTTCTATAAAAAAAGAAAACGTTATATCAGCTAAAGATTCATCGTCCATCTATGATGTGCCTTTAGCTTTGTATAAGGAGAATTTAGATCAGCTGGTGGTTGAGCGCTTATCATTGAAAAATACCAAGCCTGATATTAGTGGCTGGCAAAAAGTTGCAAAAATACAAGCGTCAAAAAGAAAACCCGTAAAAATTGCCATTGTCGGCAAGTACGTTGATTTAAAAGAATCTTACAAGTCCCTACATGAATCTTTAGTACATGGTGGATTAGCAAACTTAGCGCAAGTCGAAATCATGTATGTCGATTCTGAAAAGATTAACCGTAAGAATGTAAAACAGCAGCTTAAAGGTGCGGGTGGAGTGTTAGTTCCTGGCGGTTTTGGTACACGTGGGGTCGAGGGAAAAATTGCTGCTATTCAGTTTGCACGTGAAAGTGAGACTCCATTTTTTGGAATTTGTTTTGGTATGCAGTTGGCTGCGATCGAATTTGCGCGCAATGTTTGCGGTATTAAAGATGCGACGTCACGTGAATTTGTTGGCGAAGCAAACCGCGGTGGCAATATTGTCATTGATTCTATGATCGAGCAGCGTGGAAAAGTTGATAAGGGTGGCACAATGCGCTTAGGTGCGTTCGCGTGTAAGCTAATGCCCAAAAGTATCGTCTTAGATGCGTATAAGAAGAATAAAATTTCTGAACGCCATCGTCATCGCTTTGAGTTTAATAATAAGTATAAAGATTTATTCGAAAAAAATGGATTGCGCGCAACTGGGGTTAACGAGGAACGCAATTTGGTTGAAATTTTGGAAAACACGTCGCACCCGTGGTT
>JANPNP010000293.1:0-10105 GCA_031427535.1 Bdellovibrionales bacterium
AACGAAGAACGCCTTGATCAACTTTCAACTGATAGTTTAGTCATAGAAACGAAACGTAAAACTCAGACAGTTATGTTGGACGGCGAACTTTTTGAAATGACATCGCCTTTTCAAATTCAGTCTGTCCCAGGTGCCTTACAAATGATTGTTCCAGCAAAAGCCGCTGTTATGCTTGATGAGAGATCTTAAACCAATGCGAACGCGCCTAGTTCATATCTCTGATCCTCACTTTGGCACAACAACGCCAGAAAAAATCGCGGCTTTGACAGAGGTATTACTTAATTTAAATCCTGATTTGGTGGTGCTTTCAGGCGACGTAACCCAACGGGCGCACCATTCACAGTTTACTGAGGCAAAGCAGTTTTGTGATGGGCTACAACCTTTAAAAATTCTTGCGGTACCTGGCAATCATGATATTCCGCTTTTCAACTTACCGGCAAGATTTCTAAATCCCTACCATGGGTTTAGAAAACATTTTGGTTTTCCCGTGAATACCAACAGTGTTGTGAAAGGTATCGAAGTTAAAGGGCTAAACACCACACACCCTAAGCGTCATGTGCAAGGCGAGCTTTATGCGAAAGAGCTTCAGCTATTAAAGCAATTCTCGGCAAGTGCGGCGGTTCGAATTGTGGCCTTGCATCACCCGCTTGACTGCGCCAAGCAAGTGGATGAAAAAAATCTATTAGTTAATGCCGCGGAAACCATTGAGAAATTGAACATTGCAAAAATTGATATCATTTTAAGTGGTCACATCCACGACCCACTTGTTAGGCTTACGAACACGCGCTACCCAACAACGATAAGACCAGCAGTTGTTTCTGTAGCTGGCACATGCTTATCATCACGAACACGGGCCGGAGCACCCAATTCATTTCATGTGCTTGAATTTGATGTTACCGCGGAGCAGGTCAATTTAAGCGTCATTCGGTACGATATGAATTCAAACTTAAAATTTGCATCCGTAGGTACAACGGCATTTAGGCGCACGGGCCCGGACCGCTGGCAACACTTAAGCACTTAATGACAGTGAAACTATCTTAGCAATTAGTTCTTCGTATTCGACCCCACCTTTACCGGCTGAAAGCGCGTAATCTTCTTTTTTTGCAATGGATGGATTGGGGTTGGCCTCGATGAAATAAATCTTGTCGTCTTTAATTCGAAGATCGATACGGCCAAACCCTTGAATTTGTAGTAACCGGTAAATTTTCTTACAGATATCTCCAAGCTTTCGTTCCGTTGATTCGGGCATTGCCGCTACCCAGCCTGAATCAATGCCCCATTTTTTACGGTATTCAGCGTCCCATTTACTGCGAAAGGTTGCAAACTTGGGTTCGTCGTCTGGAACTTGCTTGAAAAAAAGTTCGCGCGGTGGAAACACGCTTAATTTTTCGTTACCTAAAATACTAACATAAACGTCACGGCCATCGATAAATTCTTCGATGATTGCGTCCACTCCTAAACGTTCGTGAATGAATTTGACGCGTGCTAAGGTTTCTTTTTCGTTTTCAGCGTAGGACACCTGCGAAATACCTTCTGATGATTCCAACTGCAGCGGCTTAATGAAGGCTGGAAACTGAAACTTTTTTAAGGATTGAATTGGGCGTGATTTTTTGGCAACGACAAATTTAGGCGTGCGAATTTGATGATAGCCTAAAATAATTTTTGTAAGACCCTTGTCTTTGCATAATTGTAGACTCATGGGACCTGCACCGGTGAATGGTACACCAACCAGTTGCATTAACGCTGTTAAGTTGGGTTCGAAATCCCGTTTTCCACTGAAGGCTTCGCTCATGTTAAACACTAAATCAGGTTTTTGTTCGCGAACTATTTTTAAAAAGGGCTCGATGTCGTCAAAAATTCCAAAAGGTATGACCTCATGACCTAATTTTACCAGTGTATTTCGCACGTCTTTTTCGGCTTTCCAATCCGCGGTATCCCAGTAATCGTCGTATTCTTCAGCAGGCAAATTTACGGATAGATCAAATAAAAGAAGAATCTTTAATGGTTTCATTTTTTAAGCCTCTCGTTTGAATTTACCGGTAAATAAGTAATTTTTTACCAAACTTGTTAGAAAACTTGCCACTTCCATCGTGGTTTGGGTTTCTGATGTTCCTAAGCGTAGTTCTAATTTTCCGCAGCGTTCGCTTAAGCGCTTCACTAACGCATCAATTGTAAATTTTCTTTCGCTGGTGGCCCAGGCTACTGTTGCGACAATCGCTTTTCGGTGCCGATTCATAAAACGTTCTGCCGAAAAATCACGTTTCGGTAGCGAAGTTTCACCGCCAAATATTTTCTTTAAATCGCTATCGTAAAAATCAGGGTATTCATCGGCGTTTTCTCGGCGGCGCTTTTGGTAATACGTTTCTAGGGTCGATGTCATATGTGCAACTGCACTTGGCGGACGACCTTTTTCAGACGTATTTTTCAATTTACTGCTTTCACTTGCTAATTTGTCGACGTACTGAAGTTTAGCAAGGGCTGCTGGCCACGACTGGTATTCTTTTTTCCAGTCGCGATTTGGATCTAACCAAACCGCGAAGGTCTCTGCGAAATCTTCATCTGGGTGTGCTTGCGCGTACCACCGCTCAAGGTACTTAACGTAACTTTTACTGTAGGGTTGCGGCCGATAGCGTTCGGGTTGGTATTCCACACTGGGTGATCCGAAAACTTGACTCCATTTTTTTCGTTTTGAGAATTTATAGCAATGATCAAAACAATGCCCCGCTTCATGACGAAGAAGTTTCATGAAGTGTTCGGGATCGCCGCCTTCGACTTCTAACATTAATGTTTTTTCTAAATTTTTTAAGCGCGTGTTTGACAAATAAAATGGCACAGAAATGGCGTTCATTCCTTCAGGGCTAAACCATTCGTCTCCTAAGAAAATTTGTGGTCGAAATTGCAGGCCCTTAACTTCAAGTTCCGAATGAAGCTGCTTCACGCGATTTTCAACGTCAGTACCCGATACTAAAAGCTCGATATTCTTAAAGCGCAGCTTTAAAATCTCGGCATCGGTCATTTCCGAAAGTTCATCCGTCGTGACAGATTTAGCTGACATTGGGTCTGGTTCTTCTCATGGTTTCATTATCTATGACGGAAAAATTGAAGTAAAGGCAGCTTACCCACTGCTGGACTAAAGCCAAAAAAAAAGAGACGGAAAATCTGCCTCTTTCACACTAACTATAAAAACGACTTAAATTACTTCGTTTTTACTTTGTCTGCATCAACTTCAGTAGTTGTTGATACTGTGCCGTCTTTAGCTGTTTTAGTTTTTTCAACGACTTCAACGTTTTCTTCACTTTTGCCAGCTTTTACTTTTTTCTTCATCTTCTTAGTTACAGTTTTAGATCCTGTAATTGGATTGTTTGTTGTGTCTGTTGTTTGCGTTGCTTTGTTTTCAGTCTCGGCGCCTACAGCCATTGATGCAACCATTAAAAGTGCAGTTGCTAATGTGATAGCTTTCATTTGATCTCCTTGGTGTTTGTTTCAAATGGTAATCAAACAAGATATAAAAGAACCGTCAACTTCTTCTACATTTTACTTAGCTTTCTTAACTTTACGTAGCTTGTAAAGCGCACATTTGCTTCGAATTAGTGTTTCAGCTTGCGAACTTTTAAGACCTACAGGCTGTAGTCATTTCTGACAGCTTTTTAGCAGGATAATATTCACGAATTTTTCGTATAAAAAGTTGTCAAAAACTTTGCTTAGACACTTTTACCGCACTTTAGACCAGGTTGGGATGACTTGGTAAGCACCGAATTTGCTCATTAGTGGTATTGCAAGGAGCACCAAATGAAGTTGATACAATTGAATAGGAAGTTCTTAGTTCTGGTAGCCATCGCTCTGTTACAGGCTTGTAATGGTGCACCTAACGAAGCGAAATTAGAGTCCACTGTAAACATTGACTCCGATAATTTAAGTAGCGGTAACACGATTATCTCGCAAGCGGTCTCTGGAGGATTCGAGATACCAATCGATCAAGTCCCGGCTGCGGGTAATCCAAACACTGGAGCTGGAATTCCGCAAGATCCTGTGGCTGTAGATACTACACCTGTTGTAGTCGTCGATCCTATTCCACCTGTTGTAGTCGCTGATCCTATTCCACCTGTTGTTGATACTACGCCTGTGGTAACTACGCCTGTGGTAGTCGTTGATCCTGCGCCTGTTGTAGTCGTCGATCCTATTCCGCCTGTTGTGATAACTCCGCCTGTTGTGATAACTCCGCCTGTTGTGATAACTCCGCCTGTTGGTCTGCCAGATGAAGACGACGGTATGTGCGTATCGAAAAACGATGATGATGGCAGCAGCGACGATGACAGCAGTGATGATGACAATCAGAAGCATAAGTCGCACCACGATAATGGTAAGCACAATGGTTTTTCAAAAAATGCTAATCACCTTGGTTACAGCAAATACGAAAAATCGAAAAAGCATGAAAACAAGAAACATGATGGAGATGATGACAGCAGTGATGATGACAATTCAAAAAACTCTTGTAATGACGACGACGCGAGCAAATATTGTGATAGCAAATACATAGCTAAGCACCACAAAAAAGGTTCGCATGGCTATGCATTCAAATTTGTTACATCTGCAGACTTAAAGTTCGAAAATACACGTGGGAAATTGATTATCGTCGGTACCAACCAGCACTCATTCGTGAGTTTAGTTAATGGTCACCGCGGAAAACTTATTTTTTGCGGAGTGCGCGTGCAAGATGTTAAAAATACGCATGGAAAAATACGTTTGCATAATACCGAGATTGCAGATCTAACGGCACACAAAGGCCACCTAGAACTTGACCGCAACAGCCGAGTCCTACGAATCAATGCATCACGAATGTCAGTTCATAAAAAGTAATATCCTTTAAGCTAAGACAGTTTCTACTGTCTTAGCTTTTTTTTCCTCGACAGGAACGGGCTTTGGTAACGCTTTAAGGATTTTTTCATATCTTTCAAAGTATAAGTCTAAGTCACCTTTTAAAACTTGTGGCATGGCGGCAGCTAATACTTTTCTAACCTCAATGATAAGATTTAGTACGTATTGCGTTTCTCTGATTGCTAACTTTAAATTTTCCTGCAAATACTTAAACGAGAAATTATAATCTTCTTCATTCAATAATTTTTCCTTTTGTAATGGATAGTGCTGTTGCAAACGCTGCTCGATTAACACTTCCTCGACGCTAAAATTAAGTATGTTGTTTATCTTATGTTTTAAGATATTTTGCACAGCCGTAATATATTCACTTCGCTGATAGCTTCGCGGAAATGAATTGTTGTTTTGTAGGTACGCCATGCGCATCTCGCTGTAAGTTTCAGTGCTGTCTTGCAAAATTGCTTTAAAATTTGGATCATCCTGGTTTCGGTTTAGCCTACGAGATTTATTGAAAAGAAAATGAAAATATTCATGTGTCACGGTCCACGCGGCCGCATCATCGCGAAATAAAATCACATCTTTTTTTAAAATACTAGAATGCTCTTCAAAGGGTAAAAATAAACCTAACAGTTTAGTCAGCACGGACTGTCCAATGGCTGACACAACGGCAGTGGGGGCTTTTTCCAAATTAGCAATGGACGAGTTTATTTGTGATAGCAATACATTGGGCTGATCGCCAATATCAATTCTGTAAAGTTTCAAATCATTCTGAATTATTTTAAGCAAGTCTTCTTGGCTAGTTAGGTTCAGAATACGATCAACTTTTACAGAATCAATTGGCTTGTTAAAAGCGTCTCCGAAAGCCAGCGCTTGATTGTAGGGAGCAAAAACTGCTAACAGTAGCAAAAGCAGCAGATAGATTTTTGTTAGCAATTGCATGTGTATCACGGCGTACCTACCCGTTTTGCAATCTCTGCTTCTAATGCAGGTAGCAATCCCCAATCGGAAAGATGATGTAAAAACACAGCAACCGTTCCGTTGGTCCAACCGAAACCTTCTTCGTTACCATAGATTTCAGAGCCCGCTGGTAATTTGATGGAACCATCTTCAGCTCTGAATTTTTCGAAGTACTTATTGCCATTTTTGTAAAATGTAACAAGCACCATAAGGCTGTAATCGAATGCTAATTTTTTGGCTTCAGCAGCAAGTCCATATTTTAACAGACTTTGAAATGCGATCTCATTTAATGGGGCCCAACTCCAAGAGCCGTCCCACTGCCCGGCACCTTCTTTGTCGGTGGTGTGTACAGCTAGGTGATTTTTTGGTTTCAAAGCATTTAAAAGATTTTTTAATATCGTCTTAGAAGCTGATGCAGCATCGTACATACCAAAGTAAAATGGAAAAAACGAGGCCGCTGTAATTACTTTAGATAAACCGATATTATTTCCAGCAAATTTATAATCAAGGTAAAGTCCGGTGCGCTGATTTAATAAGTGTTCATTTAATTTTGACTTGATGCGAACGGCTTCTTTTTGATACTGATTGGATTTTGTTTCATACCCAGATTTTTTAAATAATCCAGCTAATTTTTCAGTATAACCCATCAACATAAAATTTAAATCCACTGGCAAATAGTTTTGCGGTTCGTCGCCAAATCGTGTGTAGGAAAAATCCCATCCGGACTCAGCAGCTGCGCGTTTGGCATGAACTTCTTCATGTCTTATTTCAGTTACGCCCGCTTCCGGTCTTGTGACAACTTTGTGTGGATCTGAACTGCCACCGGCACCGTCAGAATAGCGAAATAGTCCAGCTGCTTCGACGTAACGATCAGTACCACGCCAAATGTTTGTGTAATATCCGTCTGATACTTTTAATATTCGTGATTCTAAACTATTCGCGGAAACATTTTTCTTAAAGGTTAGTAAATTATTTTGTTCCAGCAAGGTCACCATTTCCAGAAACACCGGAAACTGGGTTCTAGTTAAGTAATAGAAACGATTTCCATTCGGAATAATTCCGTACTTTTCAAATAAGTACACATAATTTTCCAACATCCCACGAGCTGTTTTGCCATAGCCACTTTCGATTAACCCCTTCATAATCCAAAAGGAATCCCAAAAATAGCTTTCGCGAAATCGGCCACCTGCCACGACGTAGGCATTTGGTAGGAACAGTTTTGTATCATCAATTTCTTTTTCCGTTCGACGAAGCAACACTTCCCAGCTTTTGTGTAACTTTTGTAGCGCATCTGCCACCAAATTTTTTCCGCCAGGCGCAGCGTCTGCGGTTAGCAACCCTTGTCGGATAAGTGCTTGTTGTAATGGATGACTTTCAATACGCATTTCTTGGCCGGTGTTAACGGCCGCGGAAGAAAATTTCGCATAATCCGGCGTGATCGCATCGCCCAGACGATAATTTTTTAATACGTAGTCTAAAAGCTGTCGATGTGAAAAATCGGTGCCATCGTGATCGCGAGAATTTAAATTTTTCGGATACACCGGACCACTAGCAATGTTATATAATGGTTCAGCATCTGCAATTTGCTTGAAATCGGTAACTTGCCGCTTACCTGCTTTAATTTGCTTAAGTAAAAAAAGCCTAAACCCTTCATCTTTCAAAAGGTGAATTATAATTTTATCGCTCAAAACCGTAGGCGTCTTCAGACCCTTTGAGTATGGCGTCCAATCCACGTCCATCGTGGCTTTAGGCCTACCTACAAGGTCACGACATTGTAAAGCCCTTGCATGTGCTAACTGAAGAAGGGTTAAGAATAGGATGATAAGCAGAGGTATTTTCACTACTAAATAAGCTTCAAAGCCAAGACCTACCAACAGGCCTTTAAATGCGCTTAAGTTAGGATGTATTACAACTGCGCCTTAAAATGTTACACACCAGTTAATTCTACTAACAGCAAGATGGCTCATTCTGAGACTTGTGGGTTACAACATCTATTCGACTTTTTCTGTTAGCCGCTGCTAAAAACAGGTGCCGCGTGCGTGATCCAAGCAGCGTAGTGGTTTTTTCTAGGTTTGTAATTCACAAAACCAAAGGTTTCTAAGATATTTTGTTTTAAGTATCCTATGCACTGTTTAAAATCCCTACCCCAGTTAGTTATTCTAGAAAAAGGCCGAAACTGCCAAAAACCTTCTGGAGTTTGGTGAACGGACTTCGCTTCGCCCGCCGCTTTTGACCCATCGCCCGCAGCTTTTTTAACACGCGCTGATTTGAATACCTTAAAGCTTTGCAGGCCCATGGTATGGTTTGCGATCTGACCTGATACGGCTTTAATAAACGCTGTGTACAGAGTTCTATTGGTGATTCTTAAAAGTAAATGAATGTGATTTGAGTTTATAGCTTGCTGGTATATTTTAACCCCGAACCTTTTGCTAAACCGCATAAGTATCTGCTTTATCGCTTGGTGATTACGCGTAGCTCAGAAGCTGTCACTACCCATCGCCCACTCGCTACGAAGTACGACGTGAATAGAATCTTTTTTTGATAGCGGACGCTTTGATTTTCTTTTCTTAAAAAGCAAAGTTCCGCCAAAAAACTTCTTTTGTTGGTTTGGAAATAGCGTTAGTTGCTTTGATTTTTTCATCTTAGCATTTGAATACTTCAAGATTGGGGCGATGCCCAAGATACCACGATAGGAGCTTGATTCGGTTTCACGATCGAAGTTCGGATGTGAGGTGCGTAGCACGCGGCATGGGGTTGATTTTATACTCACCGGACAGGCCTCCTGCCTGCTGAAAGCTCTGCTTTCAGACTTTCGCTTCTCCAGATGCTTCCGGCATCTGGAGACCTTGGTTTTTTTCTTTTTAGATCTAATTATTTGTTTTGATTTGGATTTTTTGCGGTTATTTGCTCACGATCTTCATTAATTAGAGTGTTTTGGGGTAAATGCCATTTAATTAGCTGTTAGCTAATCGTGTTTAATAACAGATATTTACCTTCAGAAAAAAGCTGTCGACGGTACACAATTATATAAAAATTTATTAACACTTCGTCTTGAACTATCTGTTAAGAAAACTACAATTACATAACTAAAACATCTTTTTTATTGAGGAGAATTAATGACAGGTAACATGCAAAAATTTAAATTATCTTTAATGGTTACAGTGGTTTCTTTATTAGTAAATCTTTCTTCGGTGCATGCTGAAAATAACTTTGGCGGTGGATCAGCTACCAAACTTTCGTGCTCTGAATCCCAGTTTGTACGCCTTTTAAATATGTATCGTAAATCGTACGGCTTAAATTCGCTTGAAGTTTCAATACGTGGTGTTCGCGGTGCCAGGTGGCACGGACAAGATATGATGACAAAAAATTATTTCTCTCACACAGAGCCGAATGGTCGTAGGTTTAATGACCGCGCTGATAGTTTTGGCTATCCTTCACACGGTGAAAATATTGCTGCTGGTAATGTGCTAGCTACGAAAACATTTTGTCAGTTAAAACTTTCGCCCGGACATAATAGAAATATGTTGAACACCCGCCATGAAACCATGGGCATAGGTCACATAAGCGGAGGTGGCAAATATAAGAACTACTGGGTTAATACATTCGGCCCACGGGTTGACGACATCATTCACGAGCCATTAGCCGGCGATTCGGCATGCGCACTTCCGCAAGCGCTGCCAAAATGTGTAAAAAACTAAAGAATTTCGCTGATGGTGCGGCACTGATATGAAATCACCGCACCTGCAGCTCTTTTGGTAGCACAGTTTTCTAAAACCGAAAGCATTGCTTCCATTTTCTGGTAAGTCATTTCAAGATACGTTTCGAAATCAGTTGTTACGTCGTTTTGTAAATCTCCGGCGGGCGCAAATGGCATGTCAAAGTTTGCCAAAATGGCATCTTGCACAGCGCGTGTGGTGCGACCGTTGCCATCTGAAAACGGATGAATACTGACAAGCCATTTCTGTGCAAATGCTGCAAATTCAACGGGCGAAAGCGCCGGGTTTTTTTCTTTAAACCGTTGTAGATTTGCGGTTGTAAATGCGACGAACCATCTTAAGTTTTCTTCAACCGCGCCTGACGGAAGATAGTTTACTTGTTCTTTCTTTGCATTAAACTTATCGCACACCGCTGAACCAAGACTTAACTGTGAATCAAAAGCTGGAGTCTCAACCATTTTGGCGTCAGGAAATTGTTTCTGTACAATAGCTAATAGCGATACACCCATTGCAGCTTCCCACTTTTTTTGAAAGCGCACGGACGATTCATTAACCAAATC
>JANPNP010000294.1:0-3229 GCA_031427535.1 Bdellovibrionales bacterium
GATTTTCTTACCGCTGGTCGGCTCAAGGTGCCAGTCGACCGGGCGACCGAATGGCAATCGCTTCATCCCCAACAGATTGAAATAGCCCTCCAGTGCGCCGTCCGCGGATCGTCGCAACTCTTCTTCGTGGTAGGTCTTCGGAACAGTGCGGTCGCCGGAAGGTCGCGTGCCGGGCCCCAGCGGTAGAAGACAGGAAAGCCGGTTTGTTTAAACCAAAGTTCGTAGGCCTGGTGCACAACAATAAACAGCATTTCTTCATGTGCTTCAGGATTTTCAGCCGTTGCAAATTTTCGACTTAACGGGTCTTGCGCGCCCAGAAACTGATCCAACTTTAAATAATCACTGTAGTATATAGCGCCTTGGCTTTTATGCATTAAGAACCTGCCTTTTTAGTTTCAAATAGTAAGCTTCAAGTGTCGAATCAAATTGACCCAAATCAGTGACAACGATATGGGCATGGGCTTTTGAAGGTTCGACGAATTGGTCGTGCATGGGTTTAACTTGCTTAAAAAATTGCATGCGCACGCCGTCGGCGTCACGGCCGCGCTCTTTGACGTCGCGGTCGAGTCTTCGGCTAAAGCGCAGGTCTTCTGGGGTATCAAAAAAAATAAGTTCATTAAATAAATTTCTGACTTCGGGTACGTGTCCAATTAAAATACCATCGACAATAATAACCTTTTTTGCTTCAACTTTTTCAGTTCTTGCTTTTCTTGAATGGGTTACAAAATCGTACGTCGGTATGTGGGTTGCATGCCCTTGTTTGAGAATTTGCAAATGTGTTGCTAATAAAGAAAACTCGATGCTATCGGGATGATCGAAGTTAACCCTGCCACCGTCTTTATCAAATTTTTCAGATTGATCAAAATAAAAATTATCTTGGTAAATTATTTCGCAATTTTCAGATCCTAAGCGCTGGTGCATACTTCGGGCAAAAAAGGTCTTCCCGGACCCACTGCCGCCAGCTACGCCAAGAAAAAATGGCGTGCTTACGCCATTATTTTGTTTGAAAGAGTCGGTCACCCGCATCTCCTAAGCCAGGCACCAGATAGCCCAGTTCATTAATTTCTTGCTCGATATTTAAAGTATAGATTTCCACATCAGGGTGAAAATGATGAATTTTTTTAAGGCCAAAATCACTGATTAAAATACACATAATTTTAATTTTTTCGACTTCGTAACTTTTCAGCCGGTCAATGGCCGCAATCATGGTGTCAGCTGTTGAAATTAACGGATCACACAAAATAGCCATGCGGCCTTTAATATCTTCGGGCATTTTAAAATAGTATTCGACGGTATTGTGAATAAATTTATCGCGGTAAATTCCTATGAAGCCAGCTGAAGCAAATGGGATGACCGTCAGCACGGAATCTAGCATACCGTTACCAGCACGCATTATTGAAACCACAACCGGCGCGTTGGTGATGCGTTGAATTGTGGTGGGCGCGATGGGTGTTTCGATTTTGACATCGGCTAAATCTTTCCAGTCGCGCATGGTTTCGTACGCAAGCAGCGTACTAATTTCAGCAACCAGCCTTCTAAATTCTACTGAATTGGTATTCTTATCACGCAGATACCCTAATTTGTGCTTAAACAAGGGATGATCGATCACTTTTACAAGGCCTATAACTTCAGTGGCAGATTCTTTTTTTTGACTCATTTAGAAAACCGTCCCATCACTTTTAATTTGTATTGGTGGATCACCGCTGGCGCGTTTCTGTTGTGCCAAATACCTTCCGGCCCACCAAGTGCCACCTTCAAGAACCTTTGCTAACGGAAATTCAGCAGCCGATTTTCCTAATGCCTTTTGCACGCTTTCCCCAATGATATCTAAAAAATAAATTGTCAGTGCACGCCATTCAATTATGAAATCAGAATCAGGGGCGTGGGCAATAGTTAAATCGTTTAACTCTTTTACCGAAATTAATCCCGAATCAATTAACAACCCGCCGTTTCGATATTCTGCAAGGCCTGTTAATTTTTCGACACCGGTGACTGTAAGTCCTGCTTCTTCGATGGGTTCAATTAGAGAATACGTCATCCACTGCGACAATTTGTGAAAGGCAACTAAGCTGTCGGTTTTTTGATGTTGCCACACATCCCCTAAATTTACATTACCTGCAGCCAGCCGTCCCGGCCATATGGGACCCAGCCCGTCCAGCACGGCCCGTAAAATTTCTGTGGCCGGGATTATAGCGCCGCATTTTTCCATAAGGTAGTCTAAAATATTTCCGGGTCTGTTATTTTTAAATATTAATTTATTTTCCAGAGCAGCCGACAAGTTATTCAGTAGCTGCAATCGACCTTTAACACCCAGCAACGGATTATTTTCGCTAACTTGGAAAAAATCGTTGATATCGTTTTCAGATAATGATTTTAAGCCTTCGGCATCAGCTCTTAAGGACCTTTTATCAGAACTTAGGCGACCAGCCATAAAAAGATAGAAGCTAGCAACACCAAGCCCTTCGGATCTGGAAAGTTTTTGCGCTGTCGATTTTTCAAAGTACGACCACTTGGCGCCGGCGCCGGCATCTAACAAAACCGAGGTAATAACCAAATCTAATTTTGTACGCGCCATTTCTAGTTTATCTGATAGCTGTGGCAGCTGTTGCGTACGGTCGGTATTACCCACACGAAAATGGCCCCACCGGGAATGAAATGGAATATTTAGATCCGGGTATTTTTTATGAATGACATCTAAAACCAACTGAACTGTTTCAGTTTGTTTTTCTGAATGGATTTTAAAATGTCCTGCGCCGCTATTTACATGTTCATACATTTTACGAGCTGAATCCCGTATTGCTTTGGGACTTAAAAGATAATCAATGTCCGAAGGCTTTAGATTTAAATTACTCATCGATTTTTCTGCCTGTGACTTTCTTTAGATCATCAATTCCTTTAACAACACCGGTGTTAAGATAGCCAGCAGCCTTTTTAGCTTCCATCTCAACTTGTGCATCTTTCGGAATAAGCTCGCCAGGGATAGAGATCCGGTTCACGACGCTAATGCCAGAATTCACGATGGCATCGTATTTCATGTTGCTCATAGAATGCAGATTGTGAATTTTTTGAATACCAAAGAAATGTAAACAGTCCGGCATTAATTCTTGAAACCGGGCGTCTTCGACACCGGCGACACACTCGGTACGGTGAAAATAGGTGGCTGCGGTATCACCGCCTTCTTGGCGTTTTCGCGCATTGTAGACTAAAAATTTTGTGACTTCGCCTAAAG
>JANPNP010000295.1:0-14251 GCA_031427535.1 Bdellovibrionales bacterium
GCCAATTATACCGGCGGCTATGTCATCGATCATAACCCCTAGCCCACCTTTTACGCGCCGGTCAAGCTGGCGAATGGGTGGTGGTTTCACAATGTCTAAAAAACGAAAGATTATAAATCCAAATGCTAAAGCCTGCCACGTTACCGGTAACCATATCATTGTAATTAAAAAACCAACGACTTCATCTATGACAATTTCTTGCGGATCATGCGTAGAAGATTGTGAGTTGTAAGCATGTGCCGCAAAAATCCCGACGGGAATTAGCAAGATAGTCACAGCCATGTAAATTAGCGGACCGGCTTGTGCTAACGCCCACCATATTGGAATGGTCGCGGCTGTTGCTACGGTGCCTGGCGCTTTAGAAATGCACCCAATATTAAAAAATGTAGCAATTTGCAAAAGAAGTTTGTGCACTCACGCATGTAATCAGCAAATTACAAAAATGGAAAGTCTAATTGCAAAAACACCGCGAAGGCTCAAGGCCTTCAGTACACGTATCACTGTAAAGATAACCAGGTAAGCAGTGGGCACCTTGGCCCGGATTACAAGAAACACTGCAGCCATTAATATCTACAAGTTTTTCTGTTGCTGGATTTGTGCTTAAATCACGGCACCATGCTTTACGCTCGGTAACCGCACATGAACTTGCATTTGCATTTGCATTTGCAGGATTGTAAACGACTAGTAAAATCGATAAAGCTAATAAAAATTTCATTAAGGTAGCATTCCCGGATTAATTTACTTTCACAAGTCTAGGAAATCTTGCGACATCGTATTTAACTTAATAAAGTGATTTTACCACGGAGCACAACATGACTAAAAAAACGGGTCTAGCAGACGGATACATTCATGGATTTTCAGCGGATGAACAAGACCGCCTTTACCAACAGTCGCGCGTGCATGAAGAAATTATTTTTTCACAAATCGATTTTGCAAATCAAACCAATATTGTTGAAGTCGGTAGCGGCGTCGGCGCACAAACGCAGATTATGTTAGAACGCTATCCGCACCTAAAAATAAAATGTATCGATGCCTCGGAAGTCCAGGTCGAACGTGCTCGTAAAACTTTAAAAGATAAAATTGCTACGGGCCAAGTGCAGGTTCACGTTGGCGATGCCATGGATATGCCATTTTCAGATGATAAATTTGACGGCGCATTCGTCTGTTGGCTACTAGAGCACGTGCAAAATCCGGTCGGCATTCTAAAAGAAATCAAACGCGTGCTAAAAGCGAATGGCATTATTTACTGCAATGAGGTTTTCAATTCGACGTTTTATTGCCACCCGTATTCACCATCGATGTTAAAATATTGGTTTGAATTCAATGACTATCAGTATTCATTAAAAGGTGATCCGTTTGTCGGAGGCAAATTAGCAAATTATTTGCTGTCTGCTGGTTATCAAAATGTATCTACTAAGGTGCTAACCCACCAATACGATAACCGTACCCCTAAAAAAAGGGCACAGTTCATCGATTATTGGGCGGGATTAATGTTAAGTGGCGCTGATAATCTGATAGAAGCAGGCCGAGTTACCAAAGAATTAGTCGAGGAAATGAAAATAGAATTTAATCAGTTAAAAAAAGATGATGATTCAGTAATCTTCTATTCGTGGATTCTTGCTAAAGGCCAAGTGTTTTAAAGACTTGGCCCCGTTTGAATTAACGCTTTGCTTGCTCGATAAGACTTAAAGACATCATTTGCTTCATCGTCTTATCAAGACCTTCATTGGATCCGTCCAAGAAAATCACATTACCTTTGCCATGTTCTGCAAAATGCTTAATAGCATCGGTCCACATTGAAAATAAAATAAATGATGAATCTAATCCGGCTGTTTTCATTTCTTCAGCAGCTTTGCTCATACCTTTTGCGACCTCTTCACGGAATAAAGCAATACCTTCACCGCGAAGTTTCGAAGCAATCTTTTCAGCTTCTGCCGAAATTTTTATAGATAAGCCGTCAGCTTCTGCCGCTTTTGTTTTACGAATTAATAAAGCCTGTGCTTCATTTTCCGCAGCCGCACGCAAGTTGCTAGAGGCCACAACCTGGGCCATCGACTGCATGATTGTTTCATCAAAGGCAATGTCATTTAATTGTAAATCGATCAGGTGATATCCCCAGCTTTTTAAGTCTTCATCTAAGTTCACCTTAACCGCTTCGGTGATGTCGCGGCGTAACGCTAAAATTTCGTTCTGGCGCTTGGTAGCAACGAATCCGCGCACACTTCCTTCAACGGTGCGGTTTAATGTCTGCATCAAACTTCCGAAGTCGATAAACTTAAAGGCAACGCTTTTTATCGTTTCTTCGGTTTGGTTGATAACTGAATACAAAAGCATAGCTTTAAAATTTACGTTCGCCTGGTCATTAGTAATGGCCTGAAATTGCAACTCGACCGATTGGTTCTGAATAGAAATCCGACGAAAAACAATTTCAAGAAATGGGATTTTAAAATTTAAACCTGGGTACATCACCCGCCGGTATTTACCGAACATGGTAATGACAGAAACGGTACCCTGCTGCACTGTCGTGAAAGCCCCACCAATGATCGCAAGAGCCGCGAAAAAAATGACCACACCTGCTAAACCGACTGTTTCGAACATTTTAACACTCCTGATAGGGCTATGCCTATAAAATTGATTTCAGCAAAGCTACCATGCCTTTGCTTTAAATACTTTCCTACCCGAGTCAAAACCCCGATCACAAAATTGCTGAGTTATTGTCATTTGCACGGTGTTTGATTAAGATACTTTGATGAATTATCTTACAAAAAAATTTTAAAGCAGGAGCACTATCCCATGATGAACAGTTCTGAAATTCGCAGCTCATTTATAAATTACTTTGTTAAAAATGGCCATACCCATGCGCCAAGTTCAAGTTTAATTCCAGAAAATGATCCAACATTACTTTTCGCTAACGCTGGTATGAATCAATTTAAGAACGCATTCTTAGGAATTGAAAATCGGGGCTACAACCGCGCAGTAACATCACAGAAATGCGTGCGCGCTGGTGGCAAGCATAACGATTTAGATAATGTCGGCTTCACAGCACGACATCACACGTTTTTCGAAATGCTAGGCAATTTTTCTTTCGGTGATTATTTTAAAAAAGAGGCCATCCACTTTGCCTGGGATTTTTTAACCAACGAGCTAAAAATTCCAAAAGATAAACTTTATGTTACGTGCTACACCACTGATGATGAAGCAGCCGATATTTGGCACAAACAAGAAGGCGTTCCCAAAGACCGTATCTTTCGCTTTGAAAAAGATAATTTCTGGCGCATGGGCGATGTTGGCCCATGCGGTCCATGCACCGAAATTTTTTATGATCACGGTCCAAAAGCCGGTAAAGAAACCGATCCCTACAAAGGCATTGCCGCCGGCGAAGACCGCTTCGTCGAAATTTGGAATTTAGTATTCATGCAGTTCTACGAAGAAGCTCCGGGAAAGCAGATCCTGCTACCAAAGCCTTCTGTTGATACAGGCGCCGGCTTCGAACGCGTGGTCGCCGCTTTACAAGGAAAATTTGCCAATTACGATACCGATTTATTTTTGCCAATGATCGATCAGGCATCGAAACTTACTGGTCTTAGTTACGTAACTGATCCCGAAATTTTACGCACTGAAGTCAAAATTCGCGATAACGTGGCAGCTATGCGCGTATTGGCGGATCATTGCCGCTCGACTTCTTTTTTACTAGCTGACGGCGCGCTACCTTCTAACGAAGGCCGCGGGTACGTCTTACGCCGAATCATTCGTCGTGCTATTCGCTACGGTCGAAAATTATCGACACAGCACTCGCTATTGCCACTGATGAGTGAAACCCTGATTGGTCACATGCAAGCTGCTTACCCGGAACTAAAAGCTAGAAAAGAATTTATATTATCTACTTTACGGGACGAAGAAACGCGGTTTTTGCAGACGCTAGATAATGGCAGTGCCATTTTACAAGATGAAATTTTAAAAATGAAAAAGCAAAACCAGAAAACGGTTTCTGCTGATACGGCATTTAAACTTTACGATACCTACGGTTTCCCATTGGATTTAACAGCTTTAATCGCTGCCGAACAAAATTTATCAGTTGATGAAACCGGTTTTGAAAAAGTGATGCTAGCGTCCAAAGAAAAAGCAAAGTCTACGTGGAAAGGTAAAGGCCTTCAGACGGATGAAAAACACGTGATCGAATTTACGCAAAAACATGCGTCGCCTAAAACAAAATTCGTCGGCTACGATGCTTTAGAAAACCAAAGTAAATTGCTAGGACTATCTAATGGAGCAATTGAAGTGAACGCTTTAAAAACCGGGCAAGCAGGTTTTTGCATTCTTTCTGAAACACCGTTTTATGCTGAAGGTGGCGGCCAAATTGCTGACTACGGCACGTTACAAACCGGTTCAACAAAAGCCCACGTGCTTAATTGTACCAAAGTGAATGATTTATTTTTACACCACATCGAGATTGAATCTGGTGAACTTAAAGTGGGCGACGTCGTCACATTAAAAGTTGAAACTTCGGTTCGTCGTCAAGTGGCAGCAAACCACTCGTCGACCCATTTAATGCATTCAGCATTACGCCAAATTTTAGGAACGCATGTATCACAAGCTGGATCATTAGTTGATGCAACTAAAACCCGTTTCGATTTCACACACCCAAAACCGTTGTCATCAGATGAAATTAAAAAAATTGAAGCATTAGTAAATGCTGAAATCTCGAAAGCCCATGCGGTTACGGCAACACTGATGCCACACCAAAAAGCGATTGAATCTGGTGCAATGGCGTTATTTGGGGAAAAATACGGGGATAGCGTCCGCGTGTTAAAAATGTCTGATTTTTCCGCTGAACTTTGCGGTGGAACCCACGTTAGCAACACGTCTGAAATTCGCGTATTTAAGGTGTTATCTGAATCAGGAGTAAGCTCTGGTGTTCGCCGAATCGAAGCTGTCGCCGGCGATGCCGCTATTCAATACTTATTGAACAGCACGGAAGAACTTCTTACTGCGCGGCAAAGCACTGGCGTGGCTGCTGATAAACCTATTTTATCCTGGATCGACGATAAAAAGGACGAAGTTAAAGATTTGCAAAAACAAATGCGAAAAGTTCAGTCGAATCAAATTAATGTAGATGATTTAGTGGCAAAGGGACAAAGTTTCACGTGGGCTAATGGCAATGCAAAATTAGTCATGGCGGATTTGTCACTTGATGATCGTGATGTACTTTCACAGATTGCAGATCAGATTAAAAATAAAATCCAGAATGGAGTTGTTGTAGTTATTGGCCAAGGGGAGTCGTCATTCCCTGTTATCGTTTCGGTAAGCAAAGATTTAACAAAGCAGTTTCAGGCTGGCGGATTATTAAAAGATTTTGCAGAAGTGCTGGGTGGCAAAGGTGGCGGACGGCCAGATTTTGCACAAGGCGCCGTACCCACGCGTGACAAATTAAAAGAGGCATTTGCAGCAGTGCAGAAAAAAGTTTTAAATTGAGCTGTTAGCTGCAGATTAATACACTTATCTGTTAATTGCAGTTCAATACATTTAACTGTGTGTCTAGATGCTTGGTGAAGCCCTTAATCAAAGTGCCTTCATCATCACAGAAATCGACAGAATTAGTTAAGCATGCATCGCTTGCTGCACCTAGATTGAATCGTTCAGCTTCCGTTTGAATACTGGCATACGCAGGAACTATCACTGTAGCACATAACCGGGTTGGATCACTTGCTTGTTCACTTTTCTTACATACGGCTGCTGCAGCAATAATGTTTTGCAGTTCGTTTTGCAGCTGTTCATTTAAACACAAATTACTGACCTGCGGTTCATTTTCAGAGCTTACCGCGAATTGTTTACGAACACCGGCAGAATCAAAGTTAAATTCATAAATACGATTAATAACTAGCGAAAATGCGTTACCATTTTTGAAAACAGTTTGCTGCGCTTTTGAAAACAACTGAAACTGCACAAGACGTTGTTCAGCAAGCACAACTTTATTTGGGTTTTGCACAAGCTGCCCGTTCCTAGAAATAGAATCAATCTCGTCAGCATAAGGCGCTTTTTGACAATTCTGGAATGAAAATAAAATTCCGAATCCTAAAAAAAATGTTATCCATAACGGCTTCATGCGGCCTTCCGATCTATACCTGAATTGGTGACTTGACTAACTAACTTTGCCCCGCATTCGCTACAAAACTTAGAATTAAGAATCATAACAGCGCTGCATTCAATACATTCAAGACCATCAATAATTTTCTTCTTTTTAGGGCCTTCATCGACATCGTTCATGTCGACTAGACCTTTTTCATTCCACTTGTCGATCTCTTTAATAATCTTCCAGATGTCTTGCTGTGTTTTAAATTCTTTTATTTCAAATTGTAAATGCACTTTGCCGTCGGCGACGGGTTTTCGCTTGCAAAACAACCCTTTAGTTTCAAGCAACGCAAATTGCCCGGCCCCTAGACTAATTCCGTACTCTTTAAAAAAATCAGTCACTTCACCAAAGTCTTTGCTCACGATTCCAAATTTATCTGGAACTACGCCCTCGTAGGCAAGGCTCAATATACGTAAAAAGTTATAATTGGTTTCATCAAAACGCAGAAGCTCTGATTTACTGCCTTTAAAATAATAGTATTGATAGAATTCAAAAAACGATTCCAATGCATTTAAATCTTTAAGGAAAAAACCCTGAATTTCATCTTTAGAATTTGGATCGTCCGGATTTTTACCATAAATATAGTCGGCTAATTTAACTTTTACTAATAGCTGAGTGGCCTGTTCTAAACGCTTCAAAGATTCGCCGAAAATACGCTGTGAATATTGACGCATAGTTTGCCAATCAATTTTCGAAGACGTTCCTTCTTTTAATCCCTTATGATTCAGCACATGAAATATAGTTCCGAATGCTTTAGGGATCGCCTCATCAGCACAAGCTGAAGGATCCTTTTCAAACCGAGATGACTTGACCTCATTCATGGACCACTTCAGTTTTTCGCAAAGCCCTTTAACGAAAGCCTTATTCACTTGGTGTAAGCTTTCGTATTGTTGACGAAAACTATCTAAAGGTACTTCCATAACTTTGGTTTCGCTCATAACCAGTCCCGAATAATTATAATTAGCTAAACCCAAAATAATCAAATCAGCGAACACATAACCTGCGCCGGCGCTCATGACTTCGACATACTTTTTATTTTTCTGTAAACCAAGACTAACTTGACCAGATTGGATAATCCATACCGACAGAATTTTTTCGCCCTCTTTGAAAAGATATTCACCTTTTTTTAGAACTTTCATTCCCGACATACGTACCCCGCACTTTGTGCTGTATGTCTATTCGTCAAATTGATCAGTGGTCTTAAGCAGTTGAACTGTTATTCGGAGTGAAAAAGCGAAAATATTTGGTGAAGGTCCAGGGTGAAGAAATTTGTCGTATCAAGATGATACAGTTTTCAGAGTGTAGGTAAGAAGGCTGAACCACATACCGCCTCGAGTAGGATTTTTTATTTAAAACAAAGCCTTGTGGCTCGTTGGTAACTTCTGATTGTAAACAATCAGAAGTACCGTCCGAATGAAAGAAGTCTAAGAAAGAAAAGTAACTAGTGGTCGGCGTACGAAAATCTTCGTCACCGCAAAAACGAGAACCTAATTCGCAACCAACTGCACTCTTGGCGCCGCGTCTTTGCCCTCAGCGCCATAAAATTTTTCCTTAAGTTCAATCTGAACTTGGTCAATGGTGGCACTAAGTAAAACTTGAAACATTTGATCAGGACTTACCGCATACATCTGCGCTAATTTTCTTAACGTGTGTATCGGTGGCTGCGATATTCCACGCTCCCAATTAGAAATAAATTGTGAGGTGCTATACCCTAATGAAGTCGCGACATCTTTTTGCGATAGTCCTGCTAAAGTTCGTTTTTCTTTTAGAAATTTTGCTAACTTGTTTAGTTCTGTTTTCATAAATGTCCTATGGGTGTTGTTTAGTAAATCCAAGTTCATTTAATTTAACACGTTCTTAACAACATACCTATAAATTATTAAGATATTGTTAAAACCCAGACCCAAATAGAAGTAACTGATCCCTTATAAGGTCCCAGACCAACTTACTTCGACCTCTAAAGACTCAATTTATTTAGACTTTTTTCTTTCGGACGGGACTTCTGATTGTACACAATCAGAAGTCAACCAACGAACCACATAACTTATTGAAATGTCTTATTCTATTGAGGCGGTATATGCCACTTAGGACCTTGAAAGGGATCAGTTTCAACAAGTTACATATAATTTATATATCCATTGAAATCAAAAAGCAATCTGCATAATGTAAGGGAATGCTTTCATTAACTACGGCTGGGCTTTATTGCAAGGCCGGCGATTTTTATATTGATCCAGGCAAGGGCGTTGATAATGCAGTCATCACCCATGCGCATAGTGATCATGCTAGGCGTGGCAGTAAACAGTATTATTGTGTCAACTCGGGTGAAGCATTGCTACGGCAACGCATTGGAAAAAATATTTCGGTGACCACCGCAACCTTCGGTCAGTCATTCACTTTGAACGGCGTTAAAATTTCGTTCCATTCAGCTGGGCATATTTTAGGTTCCTCACAAGTTCGGATGGAATTTAATAATCAAGTTTGGGTTGCGTCTGGGGACTACAAACGGGAACCAGATCCAACGTGTGATCCGTTTGAAATTGTACCCTGTGACGTGTTCGTAACCGAGGCTACTTTCGGAACGCCGCGCTTTAAGTGGGAAAAAAATAAAGATTTAGGTAAAGATGTTTTTGACTGGTGGCAAGAAAACCGCAAGGTAGGAATAAATAGCGTGCTTTTTGCTTACAGTCTTGGGAAGGCGCAACGGTTATTAGGAGTTTTGCAACAGCATGCAAAGGTGCCGATCATTTGCCACCCGGCTGTGATGGCAATAAATGAATGCTACCGTCAGCAAGGCATTCGACTGGCTGAGACCAAGTGCCTAAGTGAAGTGTGCGAAAGTGAAAAATTAATTGGTGAATTGTTACTCGTACCTAAATCTTTTTTGAAAACGGATCGGGCTCATATCCTTGGTGACAATTACCGAACCGCATTTGCATCTGGGTGGATGTCGGGATCAGGGGCTTCGCATTCTGGTTTTTATGATGCCGGATTTGTGATGTCAGATCACGCCGACTGGGAGGACTTGGTACAGACAGCACTGGATTCAAAAGCAAAAAAAATATATGTGCAACACCGCAATGGTAAATTGATACGTCATTTAAAAACGTTGGGTATTGCTGCGTTTCCGGAAAGCGATTTATACGTTTCGGATACGGAGCAGCAGTTTGAACAAATGACTTTTTTTTAATGGGAGAAAATCATATTAAAAAAATTGTACTTCTTAGCGTAACTGATTTTGCAGTGCCTGCACCACGACGTGGCAGCATCGATGCCCATTCGGGTTATTCGCGCGGCGCGCAGACGGGCACAGAAATTCATCAGCTTACTCAAGCCAAGCGACTTAAAGCTGACGCGCGCTACAAAGCCGAAGTTTCCATTAGCCACACCTTCGAAACCAATTTTTACAAATTTCGAATTAGCGGTCGAATGGATGGATTCTTCGACAGGGATTGTGCAGTGGTTGAGGAAATAAAATCAAGCTTCAACATTCAAGAGCTTGCTAAGAAAATAAAAGCAGATCGTCTGTTTCACCCCTATAGCCTGCAACTACAAACGTATGGATATTTTAATTTTTTAAAAACAGGGAAAGTCCCCGAATTAAATTTGCATTTGGTTTCTAGCCGAAACTTTCAGACGGAAGATCTGACTATTAAGCTAGATATATCAGTTTTTGAAAAATGGCTGCAACTGCGTTTAGCAGAACTTGATGACGAAGCGAAGCTGGCTGAAAAGCGTTCCAAGCGCCGTAAAAAAGCTGCTGCCAATTTACAATTTCCCTTTCCGCAGCCGCGTACTGGGCAGGTTGAACTTATTGAAACAATTCAAAAAACCATGCTTGAAAGCAGGCCCATGATGATCCAGGCGCCAACCGGTTTAGGAAAAACTGTTGGCGTCATGTATCCTACTCTGCAAGAAGCCCTGTCGCGCGGGCAAAGGCTACTTTATGTGACTCCAAAAAATTCACAGCACCTTGTGGCCGAAGAGGCCATGGAAAAATTAATGGATAAGCTGGCAGATTCAGGCAGCACTATAAAACCAATGGTACTAACTGCGAAAAGCAAAATGTGTTTTAAAAATGAACCTATTTGTAACCCCGATTTTTGCGAGTTCGCAAAGGATCATTATACCAAAGTGGCTGAAAATAAGTTAGTTGAACACCTTTCGACAAAGAAAAAGTTAACCGCAAAAGTATTTAAGAAAATGGCCGAAGCCAATCAGGTGTGCCCCTTCGAATTGCAACTGGCTGCGGTCCCCGAGGCAGATACCTTAATTTGTGATTACAATTATGTGTTTGCACCCAGGGCCGCATTAAGTGGCTTAACCGGCATGCAGCTAGAGCAACAGGGTAAGCCTAATCTTGTTATTGACGAAGCCCATAACTTACCAGCGCGTGCGATGGATTACTATTCACCTTCGTTATCAACCTTTACGTTAGAAAAAATGTTGTCAGACATCAACACGTTGCCAAAAAAAGTGCGCGCAGAGTTTTCAGATTTATTACGCCAATCTATTTTAGTCGTTAAAAAATGCGGTCCCGCGGGTTGTGAAAAACCATGTGGCATTAAGCCACCGGTCGGTGAATTTTTAGAACAGGACCAGCAATTTCGCAATTTTTTGTCGACGTATTTAAGTTCGGACGTTGAAATACAAGCAAATGATGTGGTGCTAAAGGCATCATTTTATTGGTCTGAATTTACCAATGCCTTAGAATTTGTGACGTCAGGCAGAAAAGAATTTTTTACTACCTATAGCCCTAATCCAGCGACAATTAAAATTACCTGTTGTGATGCTTCAGAAATGCTGACCGATGCGTATGGTGAATTTAATCACGTTGTAGGATTTTCAGCGACGCTTAAGCCATTTCAGTATTATTCGCAATTGTCGGGCCTTTCGGAAAAGAATTTACACACGGCCGAATTTGTTTCTCCGTTTCCAAAACATAACCGAAAAATTCTAATTATTCCCCAGATATCAAGTAAATATTCGGAACGTGAAAAAAGTTATCCGCGCATTGCCGAAACAATTACCCGCATAACAGAAAAAAAACGCGGAAATTATTTCGTATTTCTGCCCAGTTTTGAATTTCTGGAACGTGTTGCCGCGGTGCTGAAGCCTCCGAAAAATTTTTTGGTGCTTAAACAAGCACGCTATATGAAGCGGGACGACATCGAGTCCGTCATCGAGCAATTGAAAGATTCATCAGCCGCACATATTATTTTTGCAGTACAAGGCGGAGTCTTTAGTGAAGGGGTCGATTACCCAGGTGATATGATCATCGGAGCATTCGTAGTTGGACCGCCGCTTCCCAATTTTGATTTAGAACGCGAAATGATGAAAGCCTATTATCAAGATAATTATGCTGCGGGTTTTGATTATGCCTACACCTTTCCGGCAATGGCAAAAGCCGTGCAAGCTGCCGGACGAGTCATTCGATCCGAAACCGATAAAGGAATTATTGTGTTAATCGACGACCGATTTATTCAAAATAGTTACGCAAAGTCGTTGCCACAAGATTGGTTTTTACATCATGCATCTGAATTGGTTTCGAAAAGTATTTTACAAGATATAGAAAATTTTTGGGGCAGTTTTGGCAAAAATTGATATCTGCGGGCCGTGATTTCATTCTGAGTGTTGGTCTTAACGTTGCTATATAAGAAAGTTGAATTAGTGGCATAAAACTAAGTTAACTAAAAATACAGCATACTGCTGATTAACAAGGAGAAAATAAAATGAAAAAAACAATACTAGCCTACTTATGTGCAACACTTTTGGTTTCAGTAAATGCTTTGGCAATGTCTAGTTCCAAGAATAAAGCAGATCGTACAGGATCCACTGTAGGAGCAACAAGCTCAACGGGTTCAACCGTGACACCGGCCACGCCTTCAACAGCTGGAACGTACAGCGGTGATTCCACGACCGGTTCGACCATGGACTCCAACCGAGGAATTACTTCTGATACTTCGTACGATTCTACCACACGATCAAACCCGCCCACTACAGGCGTAGAAAGTTCACTGACATTTGATTCAAATACAAATCGTGCGCAAACAGATCGTGAATGCGATGCTAACGATACTCAATGTATTGAAAATAAGCGAGCAGCTGAAGACTCTTCAACTCGTTAATTCACTGCTTCTTAAAAGGTCTGTAGCAACTACAGACCTTTTAATTTTTCTAAAATCGATGTGATATTTTGCCTCATCGGGCTCAAGTTTAATTAAAAAAAAATAACAATTGTAGGTCAGATTCAATCTTTCTATATCTGAGCTTTGGCAGGGAATGTGCAAAGTACAAAAATAGAATCACAAAAATATAAACTACATTATGGAGGTAGTAATGAATAATTCATCATCAACAGGTTCGGGTTCGTCTAAGGCAGCATCACAAGGTTCATCAACAGGAACCACGTCTGGAACAACTTCCGGAATGTCTTCTGGATCAACATCTAGTGGATCAGGATTGTCTTCTGGGATTTCTTCTAGCGGATCAGGAACAACTTCTGGAATGTCATCGGGGATGTCTTCTGGGAAAAGCCTAAGCCCCAGTTTTTCTGGTGCAGGACTTCCATCGTTACAGTCTTTTATGACTCCGACAGTAAAGAATTTAGCAGTTGGTATTTTAGTACCGGCAATTCTTGCGCGTATTAAGTTACGTTGGGTAGCTTTTGGTGTTGCCGCTTACTACGGTTTACGTTTGTTAAATCAACAAGGTGTTTTACCAAAGCAAGCTCATCAAGCTTTTGATTCAATCGATCGCGGAATTGATGCTGCCAAAGAAAAAATTGGTTTTAACAGGCCAGCGACAAGTGCATCATCTATTCACTAGTTAATTAATGTAGCACGATGTATTTGCTACTAAAATTTTGATCTCAGGCCGAAATTATATTTTGGCCTGAGGCTTCAATGATGGGAGTTTTCATGGATCCGAAACGCTTTGCCTTCATCAGCGGTTTAATCTTTCTACTTATGGGCGTCAGCTCACTTATCTTTCCTGGAGCCATAGATCCCTTACCAACTTTAAAAATCGAAACAAGTTATGGACTATTCTTAGGAATTTTCCCGATGAATATATTTAATAAAATTGCACTTATTCTTTTTGGTATCGCAGGTCTTCGCGCAGCCAGTGACAAATTTGCAAGCTTTCCGTTATCTATTTTCTTTTCACGCGCCATATTTTTCGTTATGGGAATTGCAGCGATACTAGGTCTTATACCGCAAACAAATACATTTTTCGGCTACTGGCCCTTGTTCGGAAACGAAGTCTTTGCCCACGGGCTTTTCGCGATATTAGGCGCGTATTTTGGATACGCTTTAAAGACTAAGCTTCATAACCAAGAAAAAAACTTTAATAAATCGGCCCGCATCTAAAAAAATTGCCTTCCAGGCAGAAAAGGGCGACTGCCCTTTTTATCCGGTAAACTCTGACCATCCAGGTCAGAGTTAGTTAGATTTTAATTTTACCTAGGTCTGAAGATGGGTGATGCATCCGCAGAAGTGAAAGTCCGAGAGCGCTGCTTTCGGTAGGTAGTATGCATGTGCGATGAAAAGCAGATTCAGCTCTGTGCCATATCTAACGTACCGCACCTTAACTTATCCTCTACAATATCTCCCATGTTACTTCTCCAATTTTACTTCTCCCAAATCCGACTACCAATCTACACTCCGAACCCGGCCTCTGTCGCAGCAGTTAGGGCATAGCCCTATTCTTGAAGTGCTAAATCACCAAGATGAAAAAATTTAAGCAACTAACACTATTTCCAAACCAACAAAAAAAGTTTTTCGGCGGAGCACTTCTTTATAAGAAAAGAAAATCAAGAAGGCCACTATCTAAAAAAGCTTCTATCCACTTAGTCCTTCGTAGTGAGTGGGCGATGGGTAATGACAGCTTCTTAGCTAAACGTAATCACCTAGCAATTAAGCATATACTTATGCGGTTTAGCAAAAAGTTTGGAGTACGAATTTACCAGCAAGCTATAAGTTCAAATCACATTCATCTGCTTTTAAGAATCACCCACAAAACGCTATACACAGCGTTCATTAAAGCCATATCTGGTCAGATCGCTAGCCACACCATGGGTCAGCAAAGCTTTAAAGTGTTCAAATTAGCGCGTGCAAAAAAAGC
>JANPNP010000296.1:0-9403 GCA_031427535.1 Bdellovibrionales bacterium
CCCAAACCCCAATGTAAAAATAAGGCTTAATATTAAAATAGCACCGAAAGATCCAACGATTAAATACCACCGTGGTATAGGGCGCACAAGCAACACAAAAAGAGTTTTTCGATCTATTTCACGCTGTACTGCATAGGATCCAATCATAGCAGAAATAAAAAGTAACCCAAGCTCTAGGCCGGCTAAGCCAAAATCGAAAAGCAATCGTTCCTGTACTGCAAATGTAAGTGTACTTAGCAAATAACTAAACCCTAAAAAAATTAAACTAATGAACACAACGATATTGAAAAATTTTAAGCGTATCCACTCTTGGGTTCCCAGAAATGATAAGGTCACAATCGCGCGCCACATTGTCATAGATTGATCTCGGCATTGATGTTGATTTTAAATTGCCGGTAGGCTTCTTCTAGCGTTTTAAAATTTTTAGTGAATTCAATTAGTTCGCCAGAATAAACCACACGGCCAGCGTGAACAATAACCAGATGAGTACAGAGCTCTTCTACATCTTCAAGTAAATGACTGCTCATTAAAATGGTTTTGCTTTTTTCCTTTAATCCTCTAAGAATTTGTTTTATCAAAATGCGACCATCGGGATCAAGACCGGACATGGGCTCGTCAAAAATTAGAAAATCTGGTTGGGTAATTAAAGCTTGCGCAATTCCTATTCGTTGCAACATTCCTTTAGAATAATCTTTTAGCTTTTTATCTTTAGCGTGTTCTAGTTTAACTTGTTGAAGCACATCGCTTGCAGCACTGGCAAACAGGGCCATTGGACGATTTGAAAGACGCCAATGAAGTTTAAGAAATTCTAAACCCGTTAAGAACTCTTGAAAAAATGGACGCTCAGGTAAAAATCCAATTTTTTGACGATGCTCTAATGAAAGTTTTTGATTAAAAAATAAAACCTGACCACTGTCTGGGAAAACAAATTCTAAAGCACATTTAATGGTTGTCGTTTTTCCAGCGCCATTCGGACCAATGAAGCCAACAAACTGACCTTTTTGCACAGAAAAGGAAATGTCCTGCAGTACACGTTGCGCTGATTTATAGAAATCTGGACGAAAAGATTTTTTCAGATTTTTGACTTCTAAAATATTCATACGCTTTTAGGACCATCCTTTATGCAGTTTAGGTTAGGTGAGATACTTCAATTCGTCCAGTCTTAGATTTTTCTAGTGCCATCACAAAGGCTTGGGCTGCATCGCTTTCAGTTAAGCACGGTATGCTATAGTCAGTACAAGCTCTTCGAATATCGAAACTGGCTTCAATAGCATGGCGCCCTTCGGTCGTATTCACGACAAATTGTACTTCACCAGAGCGGATTCGGTCTACGCAGTGGGGGCGCCCTTCGTGAACTTTGTTTAGCGTTAAGCAATCAAGCCCATTTGCTTTCAGGTAATCGGCTGTTCCCCGCGTGGCTGAGAACTGATAACCCATCGTGTTTAAATTTTTTAAAACAGGTAATAAAGGAATCTTATCTTTATCGCGTAATGAAAGAAATATTTCGCCTTGGGCTGGCAAAGTAATTAGGCTAGATAAAAACGCTTTGACTAAAGCTTCCGAGTACGTCGAAGCACGGCCCATACTTTCGCCCGTTGATTTCATTTCGGGTCCCAAAATAGAATCGCTTTCTGCAAATTTTTTAAACGGGAAGACAACCCCCTTGACGCAAATTTTACTTAAGTTACGCCACTGATATTTTTGCAACTGCTCTTTCGGTAAGACTAAGTCAAGTTGTGCAGCGATTCCTAGATCAACTAATGGAATGCCCGTCGCTTTTGCTAGAAATGGTACCGAACGTGAACTTCTTGGGTTTGCTTCAAGAATGTAAATCACATCATTTTTTATCGCTAACTGTAAATTTAAATGCCCTTTGACATCTAACTTGTCTGCTAACTTCAAACTCATTTCTTCAATTTTTATTAGTGTCTCCGGACGTAAACGCTGGGGCGGCACAACACCCATGCTATCACCCGAATGAACGCCGGCGACTTCGATATGTTCGACAATTCCACCCATGACAGTCCAACCCGGACCACGAATTAAATCGACGTCGACTTCAAGCGCACCAGTTAGAAACTGATCCATCAGGCACGGATTTGACTGACTTATAAAATCATTATGCCGTTGAAAATAAGATGTTAGCTCGGTCTGATTTTCGATGACCTCCATGCGGCGGCCACCAAGAACATAACTTGGCCGACAAATCATCGGATAGCCAATTATTTTTTCGCAGACTAAAGCCTCTTCAACTCCGCCAACCATGGTTGATTGGGGTATCATTAAATTTAATCCACGGCATATTTCTGCGAACTGTTTTCGATCTTCGGCTTGATCTAAAGATATTAATGATGACCCTAATAACTTAAAGCCGTTATTTACTAAACCGTGTGCTAAGCTGATCGGGGTTTGGCCGCCAAGCTGTGCTATAAAACCGATTGGTTTTATAAAATCAAAAACTTCTAGAACGCTTTCTTCAGTTAATGGTTCGAAGAATAACAGATCTGAAGTATCGTAGTCCGTTGAAACAGTTTCAGGATTTGAATTTAACATAGCTACTGGATATTTTAATTTCTGTAATGCTTGAACTCCGCGGACGCAAGAGTAATCAAATTCGATACCCTGACCGATGCGGTTGGGACCGCTGCCGATTACGGCCACGATGTTTTTTGCAAAAACCGGTATATCAGCAACACTCCAGTAAGTAGAATAAAAGTAAGGTGTAGCAGACAGAAATTCTCCGGCGCACGTATCAACTTGCAGATAAGAAGGCCGAACCTTGTGCTGCTTTCGCAATTGCCGAACATTTTCGGTTTTTAAGTTTTTTAACTTTGCGATACGTGCATCCGTAAAGCCCATCTTTTTGGCTTGCCACAGTAACCGCGGTAGCAATTCGTCGGTTTTTAATTTGCTTTCAAATTTTACAAGCTCTTCAATTTGCTCTAAAAACCAAGGATCAATTTTTGTTAACTCATGCAGTTGTTCCAGCTTTAAGCCCTGACGAAACGCTTGGAAAATATGCCAAATGCGTTGGCTGTTTGGGTAAGAAACTTTTTCTAAATTAAAATGGATGTCTGGAATGCCTTCCGCGTGCATTTCGAGCGCAGCAATGGCCTTCATCAAAGACTCTTGTAGCGTACGACCGATGGACATCACTTCACCAACACTTTTCATCTGTGTTGAAAGTAAATCTTTCGAGCCCTGAAATTTTTCAAATGCAAACCGCGGAATTTTTGTGACTACGTAATCTAGCGCGGGTTCGTAACAGGTTGGGGTTACTTTTGTGATATCATTTTTAAGTTCATCTAATAAATATCCAACGGCAAGTAATGCAGCAATTTTTGCTATCGGAAACCCTGTCGCTTTACTTGCTAACGCAGACGACCTTGAGACGCGTGGATTCATTTCAATGACGACGCGTTCACCGGTTAGTGGATGAACTGCAAACTGAATATTGGCGCCGCCCGTTTGCACGCCGACCCGGTTTATGATTCGACACGCTTCATCGCGCATGTCTTGATATTGTTGGTCTGTTAAAGTTTGTTGCGGAGCTACCGTTATGCTGTCGCCCGTGTGCACTCCGCAGGGGTCAAAATTTTCTATTGAGCAGACGACGACAAATGTTCCTGCGGCGTCGCGCATGACTTCAAGTTCAAATTCTTTCCACCCTAAAATACTTTCTTCAACTAGTACTTCGGTTGTAGGGCTTTCGTGAAGTGCTTGCACCAACATTTTGTGGTATTCTTCAGGTGAATAAGCGATTCCACCACCACCACCACCTAACGTATAATTAGGTCGTAATATAAGTGGGTATCCCAAACGATCTGCGGCCGTTTGACCGTGTTCGAAACTTTTAATCATTTCACTTTTTGGATATTTAGCGCCAAGTTCGTCCAGGATCGAGCGAAATTTTTCTCGATCTTCGGCAGCTTCAATAACAGTTGGGGTTGCACCAAGCATTTGTACATTGTGCTTTTTTAAAATTCCTAATTTGTCTAACTCTAGCGCCAAGTTCAGCGCAGTTTGACCACCTAGTGTAGGTATGACTGCCTGTGGCTTTTCAATTTCGATGATCTTTTCTAAATACTGAACCTTAAGAGGTTCGATGTACGTGCGCGTGGCAATTTCGGGATCAGTCATAATTGTGGCTGGATTGGAATTGACTAAAATGACTTCAAAACCTTCTTTCATCAGCGCTTTGCAAGCCTGCGTGCCCGAGTAATCAAACTCGCATGCTTGACCAATCTGAATAGGACCGCTTCCGATGATTAAAATTCTTTTAATGTCTTTGTTCCTTGGCATATTACAATCCTAATCTGTTGTCGTTAGTGTAGATAAGCTCTGGTTTGACATGTTTGTACTGTTCAAATTTATATCGCATCTTATTTAATCTTAAGATGAATGTTTCTGGATTTAAATCCGTATTCTTACGATGCACTTTGACTTCTGTAGCAATGAATTTTTGGGCTGATTCTGGATGGAAGCAAAAACTTTTTAAGAAATAGAAACTGTCACCTAATTTGACAAGCCTAGCCTCAAAATACTCTTTTTCGTCAAAGCCAAATACAAGTTCATTTTGACGGACCAGCACTTTGTCATTCTTAAACAAGTCTTTCAGATAAATTTCGTCTTTTTTTAATTTTAAAAATTCGAAAACAGAATGGCGGTGCTGTTTTAAAATCTCGATAGCCTGTTCGTCTTCTGAACTTAATCGAAGTTCGCGGTGGAGTGAACATACCTCAAGAGGAGTCTTCATGTAACTTTTCAAAAGACGTGTTAAAAAATACCACTCGTAAAACTGGTGCATTCTTAAATTGTAATGTGGTTTGTTTTCATCCAACGTACCGGCATTGTCAAAAAATTCTTTTTTTGCTTGTGTTAATTCGTCTTGGAAAGCTTTTGAGGTATAATGCCCGATAAGCTTTTGCATGCTGACCTGAAACTGTTCCCACGTGATACTGCTTAACATACTAAACCTGTCATTTTCTGCTCTGGCGAATTAGTTCGATTGGCATGCATTGTTGTTATAAAAAAATCAAATAGCTGGGTTGCTTCGTGCGGGCCGGGATGGCTTTCTGGATGATACTGGATACCTAGATAGTTTAGTTCTTTCGAGAAAAAACCAGCTACTGTGCCGTCATTTAAATTACGATGGGTAACTTTCACGTTTGGTGGTAGTGTTTCTGAAAGAACAGCATAGCCATGATTTTGGCTTGAGACATAAATTTTATTTAGCAAATCGTCTTTAATTGGATGATTCGCCCCTCGGTGACCAAATTTAAGCCTGTACGTTTTCGCTCCGATTGCCAGTGCTAACACCTGGTGACCCATGCATATTCCAAAAATGGGGATTTTACCAACTAAGCTACGAACTGTATCCGCAGCAACTAACACTGACGCGGGATCACCGGGGCCGTTAGTTAACATTAACGAGTCAGGCTTCCATTGCTGAATTTCCGCCGCGTCTGTTCGACTAGGAAATATTTTAACAGCAGAGCAGCGGCTTACTAATTCGCGCAGAATATTTTCTTTCGCACCCAGATCTAGCACTGCTACGCGCGGACCTTTCGGATTTTTCCCCAGCCGCTCTTCGACTGCTTTTCTTGAACTTAAGAAAACCCAATCAGCTTCAATATTTTTTTGCTTTTCAATTAATGCGTGTGCCTTTTGCGTGGCAATTTCAATATTTTCAGCATGCACAAGAGCACCCCACGGCGTTCCTTGATTTCTTAATTTCAGAACTAGCCGGCGCGTATCAACTTCAGTTAATATGGGCACTTGATTTTCAATAAGACAAGCAGCCCACGAATTTTCACGATTCGAATTTTGCAACTGAACGCAAACAAAACCCTGTATCCAAACTTTTGAAGATTCCCACGAATTTCGATCAACGGGATAATTTCCCATCATGGGCGCAGTCATCACTACTATTTGTGAAAAATACGATGGATCAGTCGCAATTTCCTCGTAACCCGAGTGCGAGGTATTGAAGACGACTTCACCCGCCTTTTCCGGATAATCGCTTTGCTCGGGTAGCGTCTGACCTTCGAAACATTCACCGTCATGTAAAACCAAATATGCTTTTTTCATTCTAGTCCTTCAGTAAATTTCGAATTAATGCTTCTCGCAAAAACACACCATTTTCAACCTGCGCCAAAATTAACGAGCGAGGATCCGCTAAAACTTCGTGCTCGAGTTCGACACCGTAATTGATTGGACCTGGATGCATTATCCAACCATCCACTTTTAAACCCGAAAGCTGTTTTGAGTTTAACGCATAAAATTCGCGGTACTGCTGTGTATTGAATTCGTAACCATCATGGCGCTCTTTCTGAACTCGTAATGCCATCACGGCATCAGCCCAGTTTAAACCGTCTTGAAGTTTTTTGAAACGAGTATATATTGCAAGCTTATCATTCGGCGGTAAAAAATCATCTGGGGCACATACGCCAATTTCATAATCTAAAATTTTTGCTAGTTCAAAATGTGAATTAATAACTCGTGAGTGTTTCACATCGCCTAGAAATAGAATCTTTTTATTCTTTAGCGTTTGCCATTTTTCAAATAATGTCAGTGTATCTAGTAGGGCTTGTGTGGGGTGCCCTGCTGAACCCCAGCCTGCATTTATAATAGGAACATGTAGCTGTTTTGCAATTTGGCTTAGGTCTAATGTTGAATTACATCTAATCACAAAAAGATCGGGCCGCATCGCATTTAAATTATAAATTGTATCGGCTAGGGTTTCCCCTTTTTCTAAACTAGTGCCTGCACTTCCACTTAGTATTAATGGATGAACTCCGGCTCTGATGCAGGCGGCTTCAAAACTGAAACGCGTTCGCGTGCTGGGTTCAAAAAATAAAAGGGCTGCTGTTTTTCCGCTGTGTCGAATATCATTTGATTTATGTGATTTTCGTACAGCTTTTAGTAAAAGGGACTCGCTAAATAGAACTTCGATTTTTTGTCTGGAGTATTGAGATAAATTGATCAAAGAGCTTTTGCTCGTGGGCATTATACTAAGGCTATCAACCCTATCTTGGTTTTGTCAAAATTCGATTCCAACGAATCTTATTTGGTCCCGAAATGAAATCTTGCGTTGAACCGTACGAAAGCCAAATCGCAGTAACTTTGCTAGCGATTTGATCAACCCTAACTGTGCCAAGATCACGCGAATCATCACTCGTATCGCGGTTATCACCTAAAACAAAAACTTCGTTTTCAGGAACCTTGAAGATTTTGAAAGTAGAAAGAGGTCCGTTATCCCCAAGTGTGCTTAATATAACATCACGTTTAGAATCCTGACATTGCTCTTCGAAGACCTGAAAATTTTCAGTCGATAAGTTTTGGGCTTTCTTTGTGTAATTGCAGGGAACGCCATTGATTACCAATCGCCGATCTTGAATTTCGATTTGGTCGCCACCAACGGCCACAACCCGTTTTACGTAATGCGCACTAGATTTTTCCAACGCCTTGCTGTGGTCGAATTGAAATACGATAAGATCACCGGCCTTAGGAAGCGCCTTAAAATACCATTCCGAACTCCAGGGAAGCCGTAACCCGTAGGACAACTGTGAAGATAAGATGAAGTCACCGGGCCAAAACGTTGGAGCCATTGAGACTGTCGGAATTTTAAAAACTGAAACTAAAAATGATCTGCAAAATAAAGCTAAACCTAACGCAATAATAATCCAGTAAATGTTGGATTTAACTTTCATCACTGTATGGTCTTAAAAAATCGGTCTGAACGCAAGCGCAAAGGGTCACAAATAAAAGGTGCTGATACAAGTGTCTCTTCACAGCTAAGCCAAATAATAGATGCTTTCCCAACAAGTAAATCTTCTGGAACAAAACCCCAAACCCTTGAGTCTCTGGACTGATCGCGGTTATCTCCAATAACGAAATACGATTTTTCAGGAACTATTAGTTTTTTTTCTTCAGCGTCTGAATGATTGGACGATGCAAATAATCTTACGGTGTGCGGAGCAACTTTATCTGCTGCTTCAGAATAATAATTAAAAAAGTCTTCATCAGGAAATGAATCTGCAAAGTGGGGCGACAGCACCCACGGCTTTCCATTGACGGATATTTGCCCGTTTTGCACGGCGACTTCGTCGCCCGGTAAGCCGATTAGCCGCTTTATGAAAAACACATCACGATTTTCTGGAAAGCGAAAGACCACAACATCACCGCGTTGTGGCTCCTTATATTTCCATAACCACCCATCGCCTACTGGGCGCTTTAGTCCGTACGAAAATTTTTTTACTAAAATATGATCGTGTATGAGTAAGTTAGGAACCATGCTTTCGGATGGGATTACAAAGGGCTCAAATACAAACCACCGCAAAACAAATATTAAAGTCAGTGGCAGGGTAAAGGTTATTAGCGCTTGCGGCCAAGTTGCTTGTTTACCTTTTTTCAGAATTAAAATTCCCATGTATTCTTACTGCTGAACGGTATTAAATAAGCGTGTCCACCGAATGGTTAGCGGATTGCACAATACCGATATAACAGGAATCATTTCGTCACAGGTTAGCCAAATAAAACTAGCCTTACCTAGCAAATTCTTTTGCGGCACGAAACCCCAGAATCTTGAGTCGTGCGAATTGTAACGATTATCGCCCATAGCAAATACCGAGTCTTCTGGAACAATCCATTCGCCGTCACCAGGAAAACCTAAAACATCACCTTTTCGCATTAAGATGCTATGTTCGACAGTACGATTTTTACTTTCTAAGTTTTCCGTAAAATGGACGTAATTAGATTTTGTGTCTTGTAGTCCGCCTTCACTTTTAAAGTCATCTTCACGAAGAAAATCAAAATCACGCGAGCTTTTTGGAACAACTTTTTCCTGGGGTTTATCATTTACAAAAAGCACACCATTTTCAAATTTAATTTTATCACCTGGAATTCCAACGATACGCTTGATGAAAAAGGTGCTCATATCTTTCGGGTATTTAAAAACAATCACTTCGCCACGTTCAGGCTCGCGGAATTTTACCAGCCAACTTTCGCTAAAAGGTGCCCGTATTCCATAAGTGATCTTATTTACGAAAATATGATCGAATTTTAAAAGTGATGGAAACATCGAGCCCGACGGAATGACGTAAGCCTCAAGTAACAACCAGCGGATAGTTAAAGCTGCTAAAACGGCTAAAGCCATCGAGCCCCAACCTTCGGTCCAAAAAAGTTTATTGGTTAAGTCCCAGCCATTATACTTAGGTTTCTTTTCTTCTTTTTTACCGAATCCAAACATATTTATTCCTCTACTTTTAAAATCGCCAAGAAAGCTTCTTGTGGCACGTCAACAGATCCGATCTGCTTCATACGCTTTTTACCCTCTTTTTGTTTCTCTAAAAGCTTTCGCTTTCTAGATATGTCACCACCATAACACTTAGCCGTCACGTCT
>JANPNP010000297.1:0-5129 GCA_031427535.1 Bdellovibrionales bacterium
CCTTATCTAAATGGATAAATGTAATTATTGCAATAGAAAATCTTACAAGATATGAAATTGTATAAGTGCTTGAAATATTTGAGTATTTATAGCATTAGAGTAAATTACCCACCGCATTAATTCAGCAAAAATGAGTGAAAAATGATTTTAACTTAAATTTTTTTTTGATTTGAAGTCATTTTAAACGCGTTTGCAGCGAAGTCTTTCGATTGATGAACGGAATATTTAAGGCCCGCGCGCGCATCCATCGACGCGCCGCTATACATAAAGTGAGCAGGTACCTTTTTTGGTACCTTTTTTTTATTTGAGGCACTTTGTGATTTTTTGGATTAGGTCGGCGGTGGCTGCGTCTAATTTTTTTGCGGTGCCTTGGGCTTTTTGGCCGCGGTCACGGAACGACATGGCGCTTTCTTGTAGGCTGCTGGACACCGTTCTGTGGGCTCGTCCTGCTGTTGCTGATAAGGCGTCGGCGTACGATTCCATCGAATCGGCTATGATGTTGTGGTTTGCCACAAGCGACATCTGGATCGTGTTCTGGGCCCTTTTCATGGCCTGCATCTCAGAGACTATCTCTGAGCAATCCTGTGCGTATGTTGACGTTGATAACACGAACCCCAAAGTCAGAACTGTAATTGCTTTTCCCATTTGATCACCCACCCAGGGTAACCTATAGCAACACTGCTGCCACAGCGGATTTGCGGTCAGCTCACATCAGTTTAATTTGAGCATTATATTAGATTTTTATTTGAAAAAAATTGCAAAGGTGTTCTGAGTTTCGACACTTAAGTAAGGCATCAGCATGCGCATGATATGCCGCCTGGCTTTATCGATCGTTCTTTGATTTGGCGACCTATCTACAGTTTCAAAGAACTGCATGAAGCTATTCGACGCTACAAAAAGCAGTTCACCTAAAAATTCCATTTCATATTTCGATTGGATCGGTGTCATTACACCCGATCGCACCCAATGCTTATGTAACACGATCATCCAACGGCTCATTTTTTTTAAGTGGACGCGCCATAGCTTTGAAAGCTCAGGGTCAACTTTTCGTAACGTATAAAGTTCGCGGTGAAAAAATCGGTATTTCCAATACAGTTGCAAATTGCTGTCGATAAATTCAACCATCTGCATCTTTTCTTTGTTTTTTGCGTTCTTGGCTTGCGGCTTCCAGATCTGTGCCGTCTCTTGAGCTAGACGTTTGAATAGCTCGCGAATAATCTGTTCTTTGTTTTTATAGTGAAAGTACAAATTGCCGGGACTCATCTTCAATCCTCGAGCTAAATCATTCGTTGTGACCTCGGTTGCTGCATCTAAATTAAATAAATCTAAGGCACCTAAAAGAATTCTTTCTTTCGTTTTCATATGTTTTTATCATGATTCGAACTGTATCGCTTGAGTAGATCTTTTTTTTGGTGTTACACTACCACCAGATGATAAATAGACGACGTATAGCATCATGGATGATGGTGCCCTTTGCGCTTTTGCTGTCAGCTTTTCTTTTTTTTAACGAAAAGTCTACACCAGGATCTGAAGATGAGTGGCTCAAGAAAACTCTTGATGCCCGACTTGTTATATCAAACACCCTTTCGCCATTGATCCGCGCTAATCGAACTCCGGCGACTGCAGACTTTAGTCCTGATGACGAATCAGGAAAACGAAAACTAAAAATCAATTACACTTTAGATCAAGAGCTTCAAAAAGAAGCTGAAGTGCTTTTGAAACGCTACAAGCCAGACTACGGCGCTATCTTTATGTTAGATGCAAAGACTGGAAAAATTTTAGCAATGTCTAGCTTTGAAAAAGCAGACGCACAAGGCGCCAATTTAAATTTACGGGCGTCGTTTCCGGCAGCCAGCATTTTTAAAATAATCACGGCATCAGCGGCCGTTGATAAAGCCGGAGTTAGTCCTGAATTAAAAATTGGCTACAACGGTGGAAATTACACCCTATACAAAAAGAATGTTCTGTCAGAAACAGTGAACAAGTGGACACGTTTTATTACTTTAAAAGAGGCTTTTGCTCGTTCGATCAATACCGCATTTGGCCGATTAAGCTTAATGAATTTAGAGCCAAAAGACATTTCTGAATACGCTGAACGCTACATGTTTAACCAAAATATACCTGCCGACTTTCAGATTGAAAATAGCAACGCAACTGTCCCCACGGAAAAAGGATTCGCTTTAACAGAGGTCGCTTCAGGCTTTAATCGTTTTAACACATTAAGCCCTGTCCACGGTGCGATGATCGCTGCATCTGTTATTAATGACGGAAAAATGCTAATTCCCTATTTGGTTGAATCCCTAGAAGATTCCAATTCTCAAAAAATTTACCAAGCCCAGGTGCTTGAACGCGGCCAAATTTTACGACCTGAATCTGCTGAAAAAGTACGGCAGATGATGGAACAAACTGTGCTTGCAGGAACTTCACGAAAAACGTTTCGTAGCATCGTGCGCGACAAAAAGTTTAAAGAAGTTGAAATGGGTGGAAAAACCGGACACTACACAGGAATGAATCCACGTGGCAAAACGGATTGGTTTGTTGGTTATGCGACTGATCAAGATGAAAAAATTGCGATTGCAGCCATCACCGTAAATATTCGCAAATGGACAGTAAAATCGTCGGCATTAGGTGAAATGATGTTTCGTAAATATTTTAAACATCGCCTTGAAGACAAGCGCGCTGCAAAAAACTAAGTATTTCAATTTAATTAAAAACTAAATTCGGCCACCACGGGACAGTGATCAGATCCTTCGTTACCCATTAGCACATCACACGATTTTAAATTACTAAGCAGGCCCTTAGTAATGCAGATATAATCAATGCGCCATCCGTTATTTTTTACTCGGGCCATTTCTTTGTAGGACCACCACGAATATATATTTTTCTTATCGCGATTAAAGTGGCGGTAGCAATCGACAAAGCCCAATTCTAAAAACTGGTCAAACCACTGGCGCTCTTCCGGCAAAAATCCCGATTCATTCCTAAGCCCAACTGGATCATAAACGTCGATTTCTTTATGTCCAATGTTGTAATCACCCACGACGACTATCTCGCGACCTTTTTTTATTTCGAACTGCAGATGACTTGATAAATCTTTTAGAAATTGCTGTTTAAATTGGTGCCGTTCCACTCCGGATCCACCATTTGGAAAGTAAATATTGTATAGTTCAAAATTTTCGTACGAGGACCAAATAATTCGACCTTCTTTTTCATAAGCCGGACAGTCGATCGATTTTACAACTTTTAGCGGCGCAATCTGGCTGAACGTGGCTACGCTGGAATACCCTTTCCGTTCGGCCGAGGACCAAAAATCATGGTTAAAGCCTAGGGTCTGAGTTTCTGGCGCAACTTGCTCGCGATGCGCTTTAGTTTCCTGTAGACACAAAATATCGGGTTGCAACTGCGCTACAAGTTGGCTTAGTCCCTTGGGGTAACTTGCGCGAATCCCGTTCACATTCCAAGTGATCAGCTTTACATTCTGAACACTTTTCTGTGCGCTTTTGTTAACACTGTTCGTATCGACTGTTTTCATTGTAACAAACCTTTGATTGTGGCAACACTAAATGGGCATGAGTCTGAAATCAAGTTTCATTCAACACTTAATAAAAAAATATCCTGATATTTCAGCTGAGGTTTTCGACGCCTTGGTTGCCGAACAATTGATTTCACCATTTCAAGTGACGTTATCACCCGAAGTGTTAAAAAATATTCAACATCAAATAACACAGTATTGGTCGTTACGCGATTGGGGCACAAGCCATCTTGCAGAAAAATATATTTCCTTAGATTTGCGAAAACCAAAAAATTTTTCAGCATGTATGAGTTACGATTTTCACTTAAATGCAGATAACCAATTAGAATTAATCGAAATTAATACCAACGCCGCGTTTTTAGCTCTTGGCTTAGAACTTTACGACTTTTATAACATTCAAAATGCTGTTCCTTTCATGGAAAAAGATCTGCTTGATATGTTCATGAATGAACTGCAGCTTTGCGGCTATGCAAGCACTGAAAACATCGGAATTGTGGATTCAAAGCCGGCCGAACAAAGGCTGTATTTAGAATTTTTAATTTATCAGCAGATGTTTAAACGCCATGGCACTGCGGCAACTATTATTGACGTAGCAGATGTCACCACATCGCCACAGTTTTTATACAATCGCTACACCGATTTCTATTTACAAGATGAAGCTTCAAAACATTTAAGATCTTTGTTCAACAGCAGCCAAGTTAACCTATCACCACAACCATGGGATTACTTTTTACTTGCCGACAAGCAGCGCTTGATAGATTGGAATTTACAATCAGATATTGAAAAGCCGTCAAGCTTACTGCCTGTTCACGACTTAGCCCTTGCTAACAAAGAAGAAATCTGGAAAGACCGTAAAAATTTATTTTTTAAACCTAAAAACTCGTTCGGTAGCAAACAAGCTTACCGGGGCGCTTCTATCTCAAAATCAACTTTTGAAACTGTTTTCGCAGATAATTTTATTGCTCAGCAGATGTCACACCCATCTGAAATTGAAATGGTATACGATGGTATCCCAACGAAATACAAATTTGATTTACGGTGCTATGCCTACCAAGACAAATTACAAATGATCATAGCCAGATTGTACCAAGGGCAAACAACCAACTTAAGAACTGCTGGTGGCGGCTTTGCATGTGTGATTATTGGTTAAAGTCGTCCTGCGAATAGAAGCCGGCCATCACTGCCGAAATGCGGTGGCATGAAAGAACTTCTAAACCTTTTCGTAAAACAACATCGTCTTTTTTAAAATCGACAGAGCTTGGACATTTTTTTAATTCGTCATGGAAATTTCTAACTCGTGCCACAGTATCTGAAAATTCTGCGGCAGCAATGGGATTAAAATAGTTGGTTTCTTCGCGGGTGCGCACATGATTTTCGTTCTGCTCAAAATCAGGAATTACACCCTTAAGTTGGGTCGAAGCCCCACTTGGAAGCAAATAAAAACCCTGGGTCCGAAACAAAGAAATTTTAGCATTCTTGCTCCAGGTTTCTGATTCTTGAAACGTTCCTTTACCAAAAGTGCGTTCACCCACAATAGCTGCGCGGTTGTAATCTTGCAAGGCACCGGCTAACAGTTCCGAGGCGCTGGCAGACGAAC
>JANPNP010000298.1:0-3470 GCA_031427535.1 Bdellovibrionales bacterium
GATGAGCGAGGCCTCCAGCGAAAGCCCCTCCCCTTCAGGGGAGGGGTGGTTGCGCATGAAACAGAGACGCGCCAATAACGCCCCATGCCCAAAAGCCTCACGGTCGCACCGCTCCTCGCTCCGTTGCTGTAGCCACCGTACTGATAACCTGACGAATAACCACCGCCATAATATCCGCCACCATAAGGGTTATTATTATTCTGGTTATTATATTGATTGTTGTAATTGTAAGGTGTGTAGCCAGGAGTATTGTACAAATTTTGCTGGCACGTAGCCTGATTAGCGACACAGTCGCCGCTGATAGGCGGGACGGTGGCTTGATTGCCTTCAATCTTCGGCTTACATGCCGAAATTGCAAGAATAACTAAAGCAACATACATAACTAATAGTGTTTTCATAAACGTCCTTTATAAGTTCCTAAACAAAGTGTTTCAAAATGAGAGCCATTAGATTTTGTTATTAAATGCATTTTACTTTAGCTGGATGAAAAAAGGCGTCGAACTTTTAGACGTCGAGCAATTTATGATCAACGGTTTGGCTAATAGCATTGGCATTAGGTTTGTTAATTCAGTTCTGCACGTACCAATTACTGCGGGCTTAAATCTAAATTCTTAAGAAATTACCTACGAATTGCTTAAAGCTATTTATCCATACTCCGAAACTTTGCAGTACATAGGGTGCACAGTTACAGAGTGGGGTAAAAGGAGTTTGCTTAAAGAAGGCGCGCATAATTTCTGAAATCGAAAGTTGAAACCAACAGTTGTATCCGACCTTGTACTTTACTGAAGGCATTCACAAATCTTTCAAAAAAGTATTGAGTAATGATGCCGCTCGTTTGCTATAATTCCGATTCGCGAATACGCTTGAATTACGTAAAAGTATAGCTAGACAATTTTAAAACATAAAATAAAATTGGTGTGGTTTGCCCATACGTAAAGCGAAGGTGAGAAGTAAAAAGCAAGAGCCAAGTTGATCAATCGGTTACGTGTCTATTCTGTTTTTCACTGAGCAGCTTTGCTTGATTTATGAGATGGCCATTCTTTATGGTGAAGCCTTTTGTATCTTCCACTGAAGAATTTAACTTGGTGTCTGCCTTTATCAGGCATGCTGGTTGGCTTGCTTCTAATTTGAAATCTTTTACCATTTTTGTGCGACGGCTAATTAATTTTTCAAAGGCTAAGCTTGCCTCGTTGCTACTTAGACCCGATGACGCTAATGCTGATTTCAGCTGTGCCGGGGTGAACTGGCACAGTTTTGCAACCATCCATTGACCATCGTTGAATGACATCTTTTTAAAAGCTTTATTTACTTCGATGTTCATAAGGCCAATGATTTCTAATCGCTCGGTAACATATCCGTCAGCGCGATCCACATAGGTTTCAGTTACAGTCCATGGCATTTCTTCGATTTGGCTGGTTGAGCGAGTTAATAATGACTTGGCATTTCCTAAACCAGTCCCCACATCCGAAATCATGTGTTTAACTTTCACCACACCATTTTCTTCAGCGCGAACTAAGCGCACATTATCCATACGCATATCAAAGTTTCCGAGCCATGCTGCTAAAAGTTGTAGCCCCCGTAGTTCCCGACGATTTTCATGGGATAATTCATCAAAGCGCCACGCACCGATTTCATCTTCTTTGGTTTTCAAAATGTACGATGAGGGCACCATAACCAACAAAGAAATTTTTTCTTCGAAGGGACGATTAAAATTTTCGGCATTCAGCTCAGGCTTTTCCATGGTTGGATTTAAAAATAAATTTGATTTTAATTCTTCCCCGGAAATGACAGTCCCATTTTCTAGAACAACTTCCTTGATGTATTCGAACGGCGAATAGTAGCGACCATTGCTGTATTTAAATATTTCCTTGTCGGCTAGTAAAACTCTGAAATGTTCAGTATTACGACTGTTGAATTCAGTCAGAATGTTGCGGTCGTACCGAATAGTTGGCTGCTCTATAAAATCAACTACAGGCACATTATATCCTAAAGCATGATACACCCGTGAATTGAATGCTGAAGAATGAACTTCAGATCCTAATTTCAGTTTAAATTTTTGTTCGCCGCACTGTATGTGAAAGCCCGGATGAACACCAAAACCTGATTTCGGCTTATCATAGTTGCACGGTCGCTTCGAGTAATTGTTTTTTTGATTGCGGTCAAACCCGATGTTCAAATCCTTTTTATCTAGAAAACCTTGCGGACGCCAGAAAGATGAAGGTGTTGGGTCTGCTAAGTATCCAGGCTGACGGTCGTCATACGCCACCTCATTATATTTGACCCGTTTAAAAAATTCGACAGGCAAATAGAAAAACTGGAAGTTTGCATCAATCGGCGGCTTGAAATTATTCTTTATTGCCGCAAAGATTTCATTTATATCACGTGCCACATTTTGAAGATCGGTCGATTTCATAACCTCGAGTGCAAGTTCGGATCCTTTTGCAATTCCTGAGTGCCCTAAGTGAAACTTAATTAAAACATCCATATCACTTGAGTCTGGTTTTGATTTTTTAGCAGATTTCGATGCCGCTACAAGATTTTTTAGGTTTACTTCAAACATACGGTAGTCATCTGCTTTACTTAAGTCGTAGCTTTTTTCGGTGCAGGCGTCAGTTTCGCAAAAGGCGCTGTCATAAAAAGTGACTCTGGCTTCTGGGTCCTGTGCTAGACTTCGTTTTGCCAAGTTCGTGCATGCTAACAGAATGGAAAAAACAACAAGATACAGGGTTAGTTTTGATTTATTCATACATCTCACTTATAAGTTGGTCGTATTTTTTCTCCAGAAGTTTACGTTTTATTTTCATAGATGGTGTTAAGCATCCATTTTCGATCGTCCAAGAATCCCTTACAATTTCAAATTTTTTGATGGCCTCGTGGCTTGCCAAACTTGAATTTGCAAGTTGAATTTGCTTTTCAACCTTTAGTCGAAAGGCAGGGTTTTGATAAAGTTCATCAAGACTTTCAAATGGCAGGTTTTGCATCTGTGCCCAGTGTCTAATTTGCGCTTCTTCGACTGAGATTAGCGCAGAAATGAATTTTTTCTGGTCGCCATGAATTAGCACTTGCGAGATTAGGGGCTCTTGTTTTAGTAAACCTTCCAGCTTTTGCGGGGCTACGTATTTGCCGTTCGAGGTTTTAATTAAATCTTTTTTCCGATCGGTGATGATCAGCTGACCGTTTGAGTTCAATTCGCCAATATCACCCGTGGCAAAAAATCCCTCATTAAAAACTTCAGCCGTAGCTTCCGGATTTTTGAAATAACCTTGCATGCATTTTTTACTTTTAATTAGTATTTCGCCGTCAGTTGCAAATTTGATCTGAACATCACCAAGTGGTCGACCAACGGTGCCAGGCTGAAAATTGTAAGGTGTATTGATTGTCACAGCTGCACAGGTTTCTGTTAGGCCGTAGCCTTCTAATATCTGAATACCACAATGCGAAAAAAATTCTGTAAGTTGCATAGCCAGAGG
>JANPNP010000299.1:0-6949 GCA_031427535.1 Bdellovibrionales bacterium
TATGATCAACTTTCTACAGCAGTAAAGCCTATCGTAAATTGTAAGGCTATTGTCTTCAAAGTTTTCAATCATCGATTCCGCATCAGCTATTTCATTTAACGTCGGATTCTCGCGGATATCTTTAACAGTTCCGTTTAAAATATCGTACGTCATCGTGCTAAACATTTTTGGCATGTAGGACTCAAGATACTTCGTAACCTTACGGCCACTGTGACCGGCTTTAATGATGTCGTCTGATCTGGGTAAGGTTAATTGAATGCCATCCACTGCGTAGACATACAAACCATTCCAGGTCTTTCGTGATTTATTAGACCGCTCGTTAATATCCCAAAAAAAATCTTTAAAAAATTCATAGCTAATTTGCTGCCGGTACTGACTAAGCGCGCTCTTGTGCGGAAGATCACTGACATCAAACTCGTTCGACAGCGCGTTCATTATCGCGATTGAATAGCCGTTGTTATTCGTTCCACAAACAAGTTCAGATAATGTTAAAAATAAATTCTCAGGTGTAAACTTTCGGCTGCGACGTTTTTGTTTTGCGTCGAGAAAATGATTTTCTTGATATTTAGTCGGTAATTCGAGATACTTAACCGGTGGGGTACTAACGCGCCCGCGGCATGTCAAAGTCCTTTTCGTAAAAAAGTTGATGTGTTCTAAAAAAGAAGACCTCTGAAGTCTTCTTTTTTTTTCTTAAAATCATTCTGAATATTTATTTCTATAAAATCAAACTCTTTATCCCTTTACCGGCCACGATGGCCGGTAAAACTGGGGTTCGGGGATTGGTCCCCGATTGCATGGATGCATAATCTTGTTATAATGCCGACCTTAACTGAACGGCATTACATGTCGTTAAATGTTGTACACCAGAGATTTACGAATACGTGGCTCAATCGCTACACCCCGATTAAGCCACTAAGAATTATTCTACACCGATACAATTAGTTAGGACACTTTCTTCAACTTCAGTCTGACTTTCGCGAACTACAAAGTTTCCTTTAGCTGATTGCGCATTCCATGCAAAACTTCCAATCTGGGCATTGTCATCAGAAAGCAGATCATATCTCCAGATACTCAAATCGAAGCCCATTGGTGATTCGAAAAGTTCTGTTTGGTGAGTTCCGTAATAGCGAACGGCATTATGTTTCTTATCAACGGTCACGACACGTAATGTAGAATCAGAAATAAATTTACCATTGTAATCGGCTTCTTTTACTACCCATACATACGGGGGCGTCGGAAACGTTGGGTCCATACTGGCCGCATCGCATATCATTAGTGCTTTGAAACTTACTTCGCCGCCGCCGATCATGCCACCACTACCCATTACCACCGAGTTTACAAAAAATACTGAAGCTAAAACTTTTAATACTCTGTTCATATAATTTCTCCTTAAGAAAGTTAGTTGTTTGTTGAAGCCTTCGAAGGAATCAAACACAGTCTGCCCCAAGCCACAGCGAATTAGCTAGATCTTTATACTATTAATAACTTGCGATAAGAAGACTAAATGTCTATATAAAAGCGAATGGAATTTAACTGGGAATCTAAAAATTATCGTGATTTGGTAGATCAATACTTAGGTTATCGCAATAAGCGACGACCCCGTGGGGCTGTACAAGCCCTGGCAAAAGCTGTTGGCTGCCATTCGACATTTATCGCCCAGGTATTAAAAGAGCGCGCCCAGTTCAGCGCAGAGCAAGGGTTTGAAGTTTGTCAGTTTTTTCAGTTCAATCCAGATCAAAAGGATTTTTTTCTTCTTTTATTGGCCCGCGACCGCGCTGCCAATTTAAAATTGAAAGACTACTATCAAAAAAAATTAGATAATCTTCTAGAGCAACAACGAGATTTGAAACCCACGGAAAGCAGCGGACTTAATACGAGTGGTGCTTACGAAGCTGAGTATTTCGGTAATTGGACGTATCAAACAGTTCATGCACTTACTCAAATAACGCGGACCCAGACAATAGCCGCCATCGCTAAAGTTGTGAAGTTATCGCATGAGGACGTGAAAGATGTGCTGAAGCGGCTTGAAATAATGGGATTAGTAAAATATGAAAAGTCCACGTGGCAAAGCACTTTAAATTCGTTGCACCTTTCTAAAGAGTCTCGTTTTATCAGGCAGTTGCACACAACGTGGAAGGCAAAATTAATTTCGGACATTCAAACTAGCGCGATATCCGAAGGCACACGGTTTAGCGGGCTGGTCACAGTAACTGAAAAAGACTATCAACGCATACGGAATATTTTGGTAGCAGCAATAGGCACTATTCGCAAAACTGTCGAAGCTTCGACTTCTGAAGAGGCCTGCATCCTATCAATTGATTGCTATAAAATATAAGCCTCATCACTATCGCACAGGAGCTATGTTCGTGGTCGCTGAATCTGGATCTTAATGTGGAAAAATTCAACAAACTAAATTTAATCGTCGAATTTAATTTGAAACACGAAGCTAAATCCAAGGTAATTGCACATGGATAGATTAACTTACTATTCCCAATAGGAATTTTCGATAGTCTTTGCATATCCTATCGAAAATTGTCGAAATCGTCTAATTTTCGGCCAAATGAAGAGCAGATTTCCAATAACACAAACAATTTTTAGGAAAGAGATAAATATGAAAAACGCATTACTTGGTCTTTTAGTGTCTGTACCGCTAGTATCTTACGCTGGGCAATTGAAAACCTTAAAAGTTCTAATTTGATCATTGAGAATGACGGGAATCTTACGTTAATAAACGATCAGTTTAAATTGGAGACAAGTAGTAACAACTCTCATATCGATTTTCTGCATGAGTGACTGAGACGTGTTACAGCGACCATAGAAAACTGGTACCAAAAGCCGGATTTTGCCTACATCGAATCATCGATCATTAACGTTGAGGAAACTCAGTATAAAAAAATTCTTCCGCAAATTCGCCATAGTCCAATCAGATTTAGAAAGTGGAAAAGCCGATAAACTGATATTGTTTAACTTGCAAATAATTCCGCTTGATAGTTGAAGTTTTCCGTCGTTATAAAATTTCGTACTACAAATTTAAGTTCATCCGGATGTTTCGTCGATATTCCGCATCTGTGCAGCAAATACGAAAACCTCGTCGGACAAAGTTTGGGGTTGCTCTTTAACAAGCGCATCCAGCTCTGCGTGCATACGGAAAAAGAAGTCCTCTAATTTCTTTTTAGAAGACTTATGGATATTAAAAACCTTGTACCCGTAATAGTGCGTAGAACCCGGCTTTGACTTTTCCATCCAAGCTAGAAATTTTTCTAACCAATATTTTCGGATGTTCCGGGCACCGTCAAAAGATCCTCCTGTTGAAAGATGATCTATTTGCGAAACGTAATGAGCGCCTTGCATCTTAATGACTTTTACTTCTACTAAAGCATTTAAAGCAGACTTAATCTCAGACTCTGTTTTTCCAAGTTTACTAGCTAAGAATTTGTCAGAGTGTTCCTTTAACGAAATATATTCCTTCGTTCGCAAATACAAAATTAATGCCGCAATCCAGGGCTTTTCAAAATGCATTTTTTTCTCGTTTCGAATCCGCTCTTGTTCTTCTTCTATTAGTGGCGGGGTTCGAGGATAAGTAAGTTCAGCCAGAAATTCTGTCAGGCTGTAAGAACTTGAATCGACAAGTTTAAAAACCATTTTCAATTCCAACGGCGTTTTTCCCGAAAAAATTCGCGACATCCGCGAAGGTGTCAGACCCAAAATCGATGCGACCTTTTTTTGACTTGAAAAACCACTTAAGAAATTCAAGATTGCTTTTTGGTCAAGCAAGTCCCCGCCGTAAAAAAGATGTCGTTTTATTACCGCGTTCAATGGAGCTTTCACAGCCCGGCAGAATTTAGTAAAAGAATCCCAGTCCATTTGACTCCGGCCAGCTTCCCAGCGTGCTGCTTGATTTGAATGCGCCCCTAAACGCCGGTTAACTTGCTCTTGAGACAAATCCCCCCTCAGCGAGACCAATATTTGTTTTTCAATCAGTGAAAAATTCTTCTTTACCATTATAATTTACCCGTTTTCTGTATATTCCGATATGGGCCATTAGGCCAAGTAACCGGCTTTCTTAACTTTAACTATCTGCCAGTGCAACACCAGTTTCAGTCCTGGCAATAATCTTTTTACCTATAACTTTAGTTTAGATAGATTCTGTTCAACGCGTTATGCTAGTGTTCCTGAAAATAATCAATAGGAGTCTTTATGAAATTCGCATTTGTTTTTATAAATCTTTTTACTATCGGCACTTTTGCAGATTCTGTGAACATACAGTGCATTCCGATTCAACCTTGCCTTTATGCGACTGAAGGTCTTGATGTTTGCGTTGCCAAAGTATCAATCTATGGTAGCGCCAATGGCAACGGAACTGAAGTCATCGAAGTTAGGCCAATCACACCAGAGCACGAAATTCTTCTTAGTGCTAAAACTTACGAAATCGCTTTCCAAAGCCCTAAAGACCAGTTCCATTTTCAGGATGAATCTGGTGACCAGTTCGGACGACTTGAATCAGAAGTTGGCGGGACTTACGTAGGTTCGATTACGGTAGATCAAGATTTCGAATTTCAGGTAACTTGCACAGATAAGTCCATAACGCTTGAATGAAATCATTTGAAACATTCCTGAACACCAGTTTAATTTATTTATCCACAGGAGCTTAATACTATGAAAAATATTATACATATTTTGACTTTTACATTGATCGCAGTCACAAGCTTTAGCGCGCAAGCGACTGGCACACCAGCATGTCCCAAGGAAAGCTTAGTTATTCTTCGCTGTGAAGATGACCGACCAACCGGAGAAGAAGCTTCTGCGATTGTGCTTATATGCAAAAAATCACCTGAACAGTATTTCATGTTCGTTGGCTCTGCTTCTGATGTTGTCACATGGCCACAACTCATGTTGACTAAAAGAAGTCTTTCTATTGATGGGAATGTTCTGTTTACAACAGTTCCTATAGATGACTATGAACCCACACTAATACTTGCAATCGGAAAAGATTCTTCAAAAGCACTGTTAACACTTTTTGCGTCACAAAACGAGGATATCATGCCAGGAACGACGCCAATGAATTGTATGAAACAGTTAAAGTAATTTGTTGCTTGGGTGTTATTTAGAAACTGTCTCAACTGTTATTGTTCTAAATAAGCGGCCATCAGCAGCGGTGGCTTCTTCTATTTGCAATACACGGAAGGTTTGACCTTTTTTAATAAGCACTTCAGATTCGCTGGCATCAAATGTACTACCAACTGCTAGTGGCATGTAGTGCCCTTGAACCAATTCTGAGTTGACTCGAATTATCAACATTTGCACCATGTTTGCGTCCTGGTCAGTTTTACGTGTAGCTAAATTTGCAAATCGAAGTGCCACGTTTTTGCTGGTGGACGTGGAGATAAATCCATTATCAGTAAATGTATTTCCTACTTTAAAACTGCCATAAATATCCCTGTTTGAAATCCCGCGATAAAGAATTAGCCCCATCGGTAACGGAGTTGCATAGACGAAAGAATCATCAAGGAGGGTAATTAAATTTCGAGCCTGTAACTGGACGGATTGATCTAATAAGTCTACCTTACTAGAACCTCTTAAAATAAGATTTATTGGGCGATCCATGCGGCCTTGTGCAAACAAAGTCAAAGCATCGCGGTGACTTTCAGAAAGGGTTTTAATTTCCGTCGCTTTGAAGAACCTTGCGGCCTGTTCTTGCGTCCAAGAAAATATTATTGGCTTCAAATCAGATGGCAAGCCCAGGGATATACCTTCATTGCTGATTTTTACGCTGCCACCGGATAAAGTAGCAGGCCCCAGTAGATGCCAGTTACCATTCTTGTATCCGCTTAAAGAATTTTCTGAAAAGCTGAAGAAATCAAATGTCGTATTCTTCGAAGCAAATTCAAAAAGCGTCGACTTATCGCTAATCTGGAAGGCCATTCCCTCATTAGATAAAACCAAATTATCGTTTGAAGATTCCGCGCTTACTGCACTGCTTAAAGTCCCAATTGCCATTACAAAAATTAAATGACGTAAATGCTTAGAAATTTGTTGTCTACTGGTTTTTAGCTTCATATTAAGTTGCTCCTGATCTGAACGTGTTACCATGAAGGCTATGCGACTTCTGGGCCGCCCTAATGAAGAATTCTGCTTACCTTAGCGATAGGCGGTGCCGAGTCAGTTGACGAAGTGACGTTTTCGGCATTCAGTTTCAGGCCTCTCCGGGTTTAAGCGGGTTTAAGCGGGCGTATAAATCCAAGAACCCATCGCCCGGGACCGAAGTCCAAGTATCAACGAGAAGACGTACTAAAGGCGCTAAAAGAATTATGGCAGCTGATGAATCAGATGTGTTCGAAGAAAATGGTGGTAGCTTTTTATGATTGGATACCGTTCTATGAAGCTAAGGATGAGGTTAAATTTTTATTAGTACAAATGAGTGCTTCGACGATAGATCGATTGTTACGCTCGCACCGAAGCCCTTTGCAACGAGGATTAAGTGCGACCCGGCCTAGTTTAATAAAAAACAGAATTCCATTAAAACTTTTGGACGGCGATATCACGATACCAGGCTATATCGAAGCCATGAGTCAATACGTCAGTACACGTGTATCATGCCTCGAGTTAATTAAATTGCAGACCTATTTTAAAGGTACTAATCCAGATCCTAGGCTAAGCGCAGTCGCTCCGTTAATGGCTGCGACATAATAACTTAAACCAAATTCAGGTGCAGATTTTATCTGAGTTTTAATTTGTGATTCCAAGTTGTGAAATATAAATGTGCCATGCGTGAATTTTCCAGAAACCTTTACGTTGTAGCCAAACGGTAAGAAACTGATCCCTTACAAGGTCCTAACAGTGCCAAGAAAAAGCTCTAAATCCCAAGAAAGACTCTGATATTCGGATGTTCTTACCCAAACGAAGCCGCTCAGTGCCTAAAACACGCTGGAATCCACATTGCATTTTAACT
>JANPNP010000300.1:0-5905 GCA_031427535.1 Bdellovibrionales bacterium
AGTGAAAAAGTAGACTTATCGAACTATGCAAGTGTCTATAAATACCGTTTTGAAATAGCAGAGCAACTAGATATGGGGTTTATGCCCCCCAAGGCACCAAAGGGTAAGCCATTAACTGATAAACAAAATAAAATAATTAATGCCTGGCTTACTCGGGAAGCGCCAGAAGGCCCAGCCGAACCTATACCTTTGAAGTGAACTGCAGGTGCGAACTATAAATGAAAACTATAAATGAAAAAGCAGCCAACTTCTGTTAACCGCCTGTTAATAGTTTTGACAGACTTCTTGTGCCAGCGCCAGCGTACACGCTTTCAGCTGGCTTAAAACTCGCAATACAAACAATTGAAACAATTTGAAACATCTTTCAAAAACAACAGGAGTTTTTATGAAAACATTAGCAATGGTATTGGTCTGCATCCTTTCAACTTCAGCGATGGCGCAAATGCTAGCCACTGACTTAAACCGTGAAGGAATTTTCGAGAAAAAAGTTCGTGTGACTTCAGCGGTATCAAAAAAACAGATTACAAAAAGTTCGACCCGCGTGCGGATTGAAAAAAATTCTGCCAGCTCGTATGTATTAACTATTCAAAAAACCGGCACTAACTCTCGCTCGTGTTATTATCATGCTGAAGCTTTTGCTATTAACCAAGTGCAAATGATTTCTAATGTTGATAATTGTGAAGTGACTGTTGGTTATACTAGTCCCACAAACTTAGCAGTTATGACAAACGGGCAGTGTGCTGATTTCTGTACTTCGAACGCAAAACTTGAAACGTCAGATGTGCGTCGTATTTCTGGCGCGATCAGAAAATAAACGTCGAAGTTTTTTACATAAAAATTCAACTTTAGGTTTTTATCTTTTATTTTCATAATTTGCTCTAGACTAGTCTTCTGTCTACCGAACTAGACGTTAGAACCAGGAGCAAATGAATGAAGCAAAAAATCACTCTACTAAAGGCTAGCACGATACTTACCCTAGGATTATTTTCCATGGGTAATACCAAGTGCGAGCAACCTGTCGCTAGCAGCCGAGAGCTTAAAAAAAATGTGCGGATAATGGATGTTAGCGCGTCTTCATTTTTAAATAACGGTGGTTTTAATTTTTCAGAAGTCGCACGCAGCCAGTTTTCTGGTGTCTTGTTTGATCAAAATCATTTCTACGAGCGAAACGTTTATCCAAATCCGATCGAAGTTTCTGGAGCTGCGGACGAACGCTATTTCGGCGTGCAAAAGACCGCGCGCATGTCTGATACAATGGTGCAGTTAAAAACATGGTTCCCAACACTGAAAGCTAGGGAAGTTACTTTAGATCGTGATTCATCATGTTTTATGACCAAACCACAGCACCTTATCAAAGCCAAAATTAATTCGCTTGAGGCCCACAGCGGCGGTAAGTTGCAGTTTGGCTTTAGCCAGGCCTTCGCACAAATTCCAGTTTCAGCAAAATTTTCTTTAGATCGTATGCGCATGGATCTTTCATTTCATGCCCTTGACCCGTGGTCGTACGAAACGGTTGATAGCCAAAATGATGGCGTTCTTAAAAGCGATTACAAAGTTGGCGTTGGGATCGATTTTGGTGGAATATTACACATTGGGCCCGAATTTTACCGCACAACCGGAATGGCTGAAGTTACCTTAAAAGGTCTAAAGCTTCTGACGCAGAAATTAGCAGCTTCGCTACTAACAAAACCGGGTGAAGTTTGGACAACTCGTGTGGTTGTCAGTCGCGACAACTACGTAGCTATCTTAGGTGGATCTGAACTGGGTTTAAAAAAAGGCGACCGTTTGAAGGTGTTTAACGAAGCCCACACTTGGCGCGGTGAACCGTGCGGTGAAAGTTCGGTACTAACCGGATCATTAGTTGTTTCGGATGCAAGTGATCCATGGATAATCGAAATCGAAGAGCCCGGTCGATTGTTATCACGTGCAAAAGTACTTAACGCTAAAGAAAACGAATCTATAAATACAGGTGCTATGGTAAAATTGCATCAGTTTGTTGAAGATGTGAAAGTCGCTCAAAAGCCTGCACCAAAGTAGTCTGTAGACGCCATGCAGAATGTAAAACAATCTGGGTATAGCTGTGCTAGAACCCAGTCATGTTTTCAGGAATCGTCGAAGCGCAATCCAAAGTCTTAATCTCCACACCATTAAAAAAAAGTTGTCGCATCGTTATGTCCCGTCCGAAATCTTTTAATGATTTAAAAATCGGTGACAGTGTAGCAACCAACGGCGTTTGTTTAACGATTGAATCCTTAACTGCCAAAACGATACAATTTTGCTTAGGTGCCGAGACTTTAAAAATTTTAGGCAAGCAATTTTCTCAGTGGGAAAAGTATCCGCTTAATTTAGAGCGTTCAATGCAGTTAGGTCAGCGTGTTCACGGACATTTGGTTACGGGTCATGTGGACACCGTAGGCACCATAAAAAAAAGCGTCGCCGATGGTGAATGTTGGCAGATGCAAATAGAAGTGCCAAAAAATTTTTCCAAATTCTTTTGGAAGAAAGGTTCGGTCTGTTTAAACGGAGTTAGCTTAACTGTGAACGAATTTAAAACTTCGGGACAGAACTCGGTAATGGACGTATGCCTGATACCTGAAACTATGAAAATGACAAATTTAGCCATCTTTAAGGCTAACGAAATGTTAAATATCGAAGCTGACTACCTAGCAAAAGCGTACATCCAGTCCCGCCAAAAGGAAAATTCATGAATGCCATTAGCGATATAATTCAAGATTTCAAAAACGGAAAATTTGTCATCCTAGTTGACGACGAGGACCGTGAAAATGAAGGTGATTTAATCCTGTCCGCAGATTTTGTCACCGCAGAAGCCGTAAATTTTTTAGCCAAAGAGGCCCGCGGCCTAATTTGTTTAGCGCTTACAGCGGCCCAAGTTGAACAGCTAAAATTGCCCATGATGAAATCGGCTTTACATAATCAGGGAATTACGAACACGGCATTTACCTATTCGGTAGAGGCTAGCACCGGCGTAACCACAGGAATTTCTGCAGCTGATCGCGCCCACACCATAAAAGTGACTGCGAACAAAGATGCCAAACCTAGCGACGTCATTTGCCCCGGTCACATTTTTCCCCTGCGCGCCCACCCAGATGGCGTTCTTGGCAGGGCAGGGCACACCGAAGCTAGCGTTGATCTTGCAAAACTTAGCGGATTAACTCCGGCTAGTATTATTTGTGAAGTTATTAATGATGATGGTTCCATGGCGCGCCTTCCAGATCTAAAAGTGTTTGCGCAAAAATTTAATTTAAAGATTGGCTCCATTGCCGATTTAATTTCCTACAGAAAGAATTTATAATGAAATCATCAAAAGCTGTTAAATCAGGAAAAACTAAAGTTAAAGCGGGCCAAAAAGCTTTACGCATTGCTGTTGTGACGTCGCGATTTAACGAGGATATCACCTCAAAACTTGAAGACGGTGCCTTCGATTATCTAGAAGAAGTCGGCGCGCAGATTTTATCTATTCGCGTTCCCGGCGCGATCGAAATACCTTTGGCGATTCAAGCCTTGTTAGAAACCAAAAAAATTGATGGAGTGGTCGCATTAGGGGCCGTTATCCGCGGCGAAACAACTCATTATGATTACGTTTGCCAATCCGTTGAGCGCGGTTGCTCGGAATTAATGCTTCGTTACAAAAAGCCAATTGGCTTTGGTGTTTTGACCACCGAAAATGACGAGCAAGCATTGGCACGAGCTGGCGGTAAGCATGGCAACAAGGGCTATGAATCCGCGCAAGTCGTTGTCGAGATGATTGGACTTCTGAAAGAAATCAAATCAATATAGGCCCTAATGCCGGACAAAAAAAAACGACCGCTTAAAAACCTTTTTACTAAAAAATTCAGCAGCCAATTTAGTAGCGATCGAACGCAAGAACTTAGCAAAAGAAAACGCGAAATCTTTTTTATTTTTGCTCTGTCGATCCTGCTTGCATTTTTAATTGGTGTCGAAGTCTATATTTTCCGTTCGGGGCAGAACTTGCCTTCCTCTTACGTTTTATTTTTTATAGGCCTAGTTAACGTCAATTTAATTTTAGTACTGCTTCTACTTTTTTTAATTTTTAGAAATGTCGTCAAAGTTTTTATCGAGCGCCGAGGTAAAATTTTTGGCTCGTCGCTAAAGTCTAAATTAATCGCATCATTCGTTTCTTTTTCTGTAATTCCAACTCTTTTAGTTTTTACAATCTCAGTATTTTATCTTAACAGCAGCTTCGAAAAATGGTTTTCGCAGCGAATGTTGTCGGTGCTTAGAAATGCGTCCGAAGTTATTGACACGTTTATAGCTAACGAAAAAAAGCGCGGTTACGAATATGCTCGCCTGTCGACAAGACAAATTAAGGCTTCGGATTCCCAGCGTCGTTTAGCAAAATTAGATGAAATTCGGGCTATCTACAAACTAGATGCAATCGAATATTACGACAATCTGATATCGGAACGTTTGGTGTCACAAGATCCCGATTTAAATTCAGATGTGGTTCCATCGCTAAATTTCGACTTTCTTCAACGGGGCATCATCGGCCGTGACGAGGCCAGCATTATTCAAATTTTTGGTGACTATAATTTACTACGATTGATGGTACCCGTTGATAAAAAGACAGATTCAGGTGTTATTGTCGTTACGAAATTCTTAAATTTAACGCCAGGTTCTAAGTTTGATGACATCGTTGGAGCGTACCAGGAATTTCATGACAACTCGTTAGTCGAATACCCACTTAAGTCGATCTATTTTATTATGCTTATCGTAATGACTTTAGTTATTTTATTTGCAGCAGTTTGGTTTGGTTTTTACTTAGCAAAGCAATTATCTATCCCACTCGTGCAGCTGGGTCGCGCCACGAAACGAGTCGCTGCCGGTGATTATTCCCCGTTGGAAATTTCTTCTGGCAGCGAAGAAATTAATAGCCTTATTGGCAATTTCAACCAGATGATTACAAATTTATCCAGCTCTGAATTAGAGCTACAGCAGACTTTAAAAAATTTGAATCAGTACACCCATTATGTCGAAATTGTTTTAAAAAATGTCAGTGCAGGCGTAATTTCAGTTGATATGAATGGACTTATTACGACAATGAACGGTCGCGCCGGAGAACTTCTGCAAGTTGACCCGGCTCAATTTATCGGAAAGCACATCCGTACCAGCATGAGCGAGGACAACTACAAATTATTCACAAACATCGTAAAATTTATGCATGACAACAAGCTAGTTAGTTTGTTGAAAGAGCAGCGCATCCAAGTCCAGAATGATGCAATCCCACTGTCGATTAATATTTCAATTTTGGTGGACGAAGATAAATCCGAAATCGGGCGCATTATGGTTTTCGATGATATGACTCCGATTGTGAATGCGCAAAGGGCCGCGGCGTGGACCGAGGTTGCCAGGCGAATCGCGCACGAGATTAAAAATCCCCTTACGCCTATTCGTTTAGCTGCTGAACGCATTGCTAAAAAGTTTGGTGGTCAAATTAATGACCCTGCTTTTTCGGACTCGATAAAAATGATAGTTAATCAGGTCGATGATATGCGGTTACTAGTTAATGAATTTAGTCAGTTTGCGCGTTTACCGCAGCTAAAACCAATTCCCGCACAGATGAATGATGTGATAAAAGCGGCATCGCAATTATATGTCGATAATCATCCACAAATTGAATTCCAAATCATGCTTGAGCCTACATTACCCGAGTTTAAATTTGATCCGGATCAAATTAAGCGCGTTTTGGTCAACTTAATTGAAAACGCTATCGACGCCGTCCAAAAAGTCGAAAACCCGCTGGTCAGAATTCAGACCGAATACAACTCTCGATTAAAGGTGCTTAAAATTTCAATAGCTGATAACGGTGTAGGAATACCGCATCGTGACCGCGTGCGTATTTTCGAGCCCTATTATTCCACCAAAG
>JANPNP010000301.1:0-1697 GCA_031427535.1 Bdellovibrionales bacterium
TAAATAGTAAGTTGTTCCCTATAATCATCGGAAAGCACCACTGAATAGTTTGTGAAATAGTAGTCCACTTTAAATTAGGTTCTGAGCCCATGGGCTGAAATGCCGCCCATATGCCAGTTTGATTTTCCAGTTTTGTAGTTAAGCGTGTTTGAATTTCTGCTGAATAATCTTCTTTTTGTGCAGACGTAAGTTGTTGCAGCTCGGCCAAGACGGCACGACGTAGATCAGATTTGTTAAGATAACTAGTAGATACGGACTGCAAAAAAACTCCAAAATGTAAGCTGCGACTAAATTAGTTCCAGTTCACTTTGTTAGTTTTGGAGTTTTCAAGTTCTTGGGCCATTTTTAAAGCTTTCGCTTCTAATTTGTCTAATTCGGCCCCAGCTCGTTTTTTTAGAAGGATCATCTCTTCAGCGATATTTAAAGCAGCTAATACAGCTGCATTCTGAAAGGATGAGTTTTTAGTTGCGGACATGGCTTCAGTCACTTTTTTGTTCACGAACTGAACGAGTTCATGAACAGTAGTTTCATCGTGAGATGTTTTTATCTTGTACGAAACACCGGCTATTTTGAAATCGAAGGTTTGTTTTTTTTGCGCCTTAAGTGTTTCTGCCATGACTGTTTTTTATATCCTACTTTTCTTAAAAAAATCCAAAGTTAACAATAACTTACCTAATTAGTATAAACACAACAAAATTGCTGGCAAGCATCTTTTACGGACGGCACAAACAAATGTCAGAAAGATCCTTTGCCACACACTCTAAACGCATTTTATCAGCCGTTTTTTGAAAGTTCAGCGCGGTAATTCGTCCCTGTTGTCGGCTAAATGTAAGTTGCGTCTGAGAAAGTCGGGTTTCTTTTATCGAAAGCCAATCGGACTGTACGTCAGCTCCGCTAAGTAACTGATTTACCGAGGACTCTTCGGTAAGCCCTTTTTGACGCGCATCATTATTTATAAGCTGAACAGTCTGGTCTTCCAAGACGCGGAATAGCTGAATTTTTCCATTATCAAATTTTAAGCGCTGCAGTTGCTTTTCTTTTCGGTATGTTACTTCGCGGAATACGACTTCTGTTGTGCGCAAAGGAAAGGCTACATCCAAGGCCAGGTAAAGCTCGGCAAGTGTTTGCAGCTTTGCGGCTGCAACCTGGGTTTTCAAGCAACTTTGAATATTTTTTTGAAATGGAGTGAGTCGTATTTTGGACTCTGCAAAACTGCCAGTGAAGCTGACATTAAAAAAAAAGATCGAAGAAAATAAAAAAGCCATAATCGACATGGCTTGAAGCTTAGTACTTTTTAAGGTGCAAATCTAGCCTGAATTATAACTGAACTATTTCATGTCCTGAAAAATTTGTTTTTCCGTATTTTTAATCCAAGCAGCGGCGGCTGCTACTTTTGCGACCTGAGCCCGACCACGACAACTTATATAATTTCCTTTGATAATGCTTTCATCAATTCGAACACTATCTTCGTCAGCTGCAACAGCTGAGTTAATGCCAATGACTTTCAATACGCCATCTTCATGCAGAAATTGTGGACCGCCCGAATCACCTTGGCAGAGCGAATTTTTTGAAGTTTTACTTGTGAAATAACGATCACTGTATTTATGGAAGTTAGTGTCAACAGTGATAACACCTTTACGTAATTGACCTGCGCTGGTGTCGAATTTACCTTTGGGATCTAGATAGTCGACAGCTCT
>JANPNP010000302.1:0-6741 GCA_031427535.1 Bdellovibrionales bacterium
TTCTGCTGCGTGGAAACAGTTCCGCTACACTAAATGTATGCACTTCATAAAATCACAGATAAAAGCATTACTATTTTTCAGCTTATCTTTTGCTGGTGGCCTAGCATTATTTTTCTCTGTTTCTGAAGATCTAATGATCCAACGCGATCCAGCTGCAATAAATGGAAAAGTGTTTCAAATTTCACAACTAAGTCCTTCCCAAATAAAACAGCAACTTAATAATAAAATTAAAATTCAAGCAGTGATCGATGGCCAAAAGGCTTTACGACTTGAAGGATTTTCGTCAGCATTATGTAAAACCTATTCGCAAGTTGAACTTAGCTTCGAAGCTGAAGGCATTGCCGTTGAAGGGATTGCACCATCCATGCTGGTAAAGGCCCCGTGTGAAGCGGGACAAGATCCTGCGGAAATGGCATCGATTATTATACCCTATTCAATGATTTTATCTGAAAAACCGCGAAATGCAGAATTTCGGTTTGACGGTTTTAGCTCGCGCTTTGAATTTAAACATTCGTCCGATGAATGGCCGCGCACTTGGATCTTAAAATCGGTCCAGTTTAAGTCCGAAGAAAACGGAAATAAACTGGTTCAATTAATTGAATCAGGCGAAACAAAAACCAATTCAATGGTCATACTAGAATTTTAAAACTGCTTAGCAATTTCAACAAATGTTCGAACCATTACGCCTGTTGCACCTTTTGGTGTACAGTAGTTTAAGCGATTACCACAACCCCAGCCTGTTCCAGCAATATCAAAGTGTGCCCATGGAATACCTTCAGCGACAAATTGTTCTAAGAATGCAGTAGCCGTGGCAGATCCTGCACCTGCAGCGCTAGACGTGTTAGACAGATCGGCATAAGTGCCTTTCATATCTTTAACGTGCGCGTCTGTTAAGGGCATATTCCAAATAAGTTCGCCTGAACTTGCGCCTGCTTTTTCAATCTTAGCTTTCAGACCCGCATTCCGAGTGAAGTAACCCGTATGCACATTTCCAAGTGAAACAACCATAGCGCCGGTTAATGTAGCCGTATCAATAATAATTTCAGGATTTTGTTCTGAAGCGTAAGCCAAAGCGTCGGCTAGAATTAAACGGCCTTCAGCATCTGTATTATTTATTTCAAATGTTTTTCCATTGCGTGCCGTATGAACATCACCCGGTTTAGTCGCACGGGACCCCGGCATGTTTTCTGTCGAAGGAACAAAGGCAATAACATTAACTTTTAATTTTAACTGTGAAATGGCTAACATCGTACTAATAACTGCCGCGCCGCCTGCCATGTCGTATTTCATTTCTTCCATTTTGGCACTTGGTTTTATGCTGATACCGCCCGTATCGAAAGTTAATCCTTTACCAACAAACGCAATTGGTTTTTTTGTTTTTGCTGCACCAAAATATTCCATGATGATGAAGCGGGGCTCTTCAGCTGAACCCGCTGCCACGCCTAGTAGTCCACCCATTTTTTCTTTTTCAATACGCTTTTTATCCCACGCCGTAATTTTCAACGATGTTCCCTTAGCGGCCGCAATGGCTTCATTCGCTAAAATTGTTGGCGTCATCAGATTTCCTGGCATATCGCCAAGTCGCTTAGCAAAATTAGCACACGCTGCTACGACCGTTCCTTCATTGAACGCTTGGGCAATCGCTTTGTCTTTTCCAGCTTTAACTACAATATGAATCTGGGTATCATTTTTCTTTTTGCGATCGGTGGTCTTTAACTCGTCAAAAGTATAAGAGCACAGTTGAATACCTTCTACAAACGCGCGCATAAAATCAGTCGCTTCTTTTTTACTGGCTGTTAGGCCGTCGAAATGAACAAACGCTTCCGACGTCTTTAAATTTTTAATTTCTTTCGCAAGGGCTGCACCCGCTTGACGAACTGTTTCAGCTGTCATTTTATTTTCCGCGCCTAAGCCAATGCAGATTACGTGACGAAATCCTAAAAAACGGGCTTCACGAAATGAAATGGCTTCACTAGCTGTGCCAGTTACTATTTTGTCTTCAATTGTTTCAGCTAATGCTTTAGCGGTTTCAGTGTGAGTTATTTTTGCGCCTTTATCTTTTTGCGCTGAAGCTTTAGAAAAAACGACCAAAGTCTGGCCTGTTACGGCTGCGATATCTTTTGCGTGTAAATGAACCTGCGTCATAAGCTTTAGCTCCTTATTTGTTTTCAAAAAAAAATTATTATGTCTCAAATATGGAAAATGATGAAGAACTATTCTTAGCAGAAAAATCTGTCCTAGACTTGTCGTGTTAAGTTTAAAGGTTCCTAATAAGAAAGCCGACAAATTATCACATATTGGACCCTAGAAAAACCACAACCTGAGGAGTTTTTGTGCCTGCTATCCCCTACGTCATCGAGCAAACATCAAAGGGTGAACGTTCTTACGATATTTATTCCAGACTTTTAAAAGATAGAATTGTCATTTTAGGAACACCTGTTAGTGATGAAGCTGCTAATGCCATCATTGCCCAGTTTCTGTTTCTTGAAGTTGATAATCCAGAAAAAGACATCCATTTTTATATTAACTCTCCGGGTGGAAGCGTTTCTGCGGGAATGGCCATCTATGACCTGATGCAATTTGTAAAATGCGATGTAGCGACATATTGCATGGGAATGGCCGCTAGCATGGGCAGCTTACTATTGTGCGCAGGTACAAAAGGTAAACGCTACACAATGCCAAATTCTAGAATTATGATTCATCAGCCACTTCTGCATGGGGGCGGTTTGTCAGGTCAGGTTACTGACATCGAAATTCATGCAAAAGAGTTAATTAAAACCAAAGAAAAATTAACTCGTATTTATGAAAACCATACTGGTAAAGATTATGAGACCCTATTTAAAGCGATGGAGCGTGATAATTTCATGGACCCGTCGCAGGCAAAAGACTTTGGACTTGTAGACCACATTGTAGAATCTAGAAAAACGAAAAAAGGATAAAGCATGTCGACTAATACTGCATTACGCTGTTCATTTTGTGGAAAAGGCCAAAAAGAAGTTAAGAAATTAATTGCCGGCCCTGGTGTTTATATTTGTGATGAGTGCATCGATTTATGTATGGATATCATCGACGAAGAAAAAGACAAAGAAGTCGCTGTCAAAGGCGCTTTCCGCGTACCAAAGCCTGCTGAAATTAAAGCTTTTTTAGATGATTATGTGATTGGTCAGTTAACAGCGAAAAAAACCATCGCCGTTGCCGTTCACAACCATTACAAGCGTATCAACGCTTTGACCGGTAAAAAATCGTCTGACGTTGAATTACAAAAATCTAATATTTTATTAATTGGTCCAACGGGATCTGGAAAAACACTAATTGCGCAAACTATAGCGCGCATTCTTAATGTTCCGTTTGCAATGGCTGACGCCACAACATTAACTGAAGCCGGCTACGTCGGTGAAGATGTGGAAAATGTTGTGCTTAACTTGCTACAAGCTGCGGACTACGATATTGAGAAATGTAAACGTGGAATTATTTACGTCGACGAAATCGATAAAATTTCAAGAAAATCTGAAAATCCATCAATCACTCGTGACGTAAGTGGCGAAGGCGTGCAGCAAGCTTTACTTAAAATTCTTGAAGGTACAGTTGCAAACTTACCACCAAAAGGTGGCCGTAAACATCCACAACAGGAATTCATTCAAGTCGATACCACAAATATTTTGTTTATTTGCGGCGGAGCTTTCGTCGGTCTGGATAAAATTATTGAAAACCGCACGACAAATAAATCAATGGGTATTGCTGGCGATATTGCTATGCCGTCTTTTGATAATACTGAAAACCTATTATCTAAGGTGTCTCCGGATGACTTATCCAAGTTCGGTTTAATCCCTGAATTTATTGGTCGCCTTCCGTGTATTGCGACCCTTGGGCCGTTGGGTGAAGATGCTTTGATGGATATTTTAGTAAAGCCGAAAAATGCCGTTGTAAAACAATACCAACGCCTATTTGGATTTGAAAATGTTGACTTAAAATTCACTGATGGCGCTTTAAAAGCTATTGCTCAAGAGGCTTTAAAAAGAAAAACTGGTGCCCGTGGTCTTCGCGGCGTGATCGAATCATCAATGCTTGATTGCATGTATGATATTCCTGGAATGGTAAATGTTAAAGAGTGCATCATCGATGAAAAAGTTATTCGTGATGCGGGTCAGCCAAAACTTGTATACTATTCTGACGACGAAATGCGCGCAAAAGCTGAAGTAGAAAAAAATAAAAAACAAAGCGAAAGCGCTTAATTGCAGTTTAGTTTATTGAAGCGGTGTCGTTGGCGGAATTAATTTTCCTTCTGACAGCACCGTTGCTTCAGCTACTAATTCGGGTGCGTTCTCATCACCCGAATCTTCAAAATTAATAACATCATACCTTCTGTTAGCGTATTCGAAAGGCAGACCTCTATCACTTAACTTATTGCCCGCATAAAACATCTTGCGGGCTGCTTCGTCCGGTAGTTCATAATTCAAAGGGTGCCCGGCATCCATTAAATCAATTCTTTCAGCCAGCTTTTGCCCGATCATCGCGCGGCACCGCGCTGCTTCGTTTTCTCTCCAACGACCAGCTGCTCTTGGTCGTAGTCGCCCTGGTGCCTGGCGGGGCTCGACATTAAACATAAAAAAGAAATTTCCTTTTTTTGAACTTGCCATTCCTGCCAGTGTGATCGCAACACCGACTGTTCCTGTTTTTGCTATGACTGTCTTTGGTGCTAGATACTTTCTATAAACGCCAGCGTCGATGGTGCTGCCTATATCGCCGCCACCGACAGCAATAGCGTCTTGTAATTTCATATTCTGCTTTTCTAGTTTCTTCTTTAAGCCTTTAACAGCCCGAACAACAGCAGCACACGATGCTTCTGTGTAGTTGCGGCCACTACCATCTGCATTTTGCCCTGAGCCATTTACAAACGTAATCTGCATCGGATCAAATTTAAAGTTATCATAAAATAAAGCGTCTGTTTTGGCTTTGCCACCTGCAATCATAAAAAGTGAGTTAGCAACATGGTTGTTAGAATTCCAGTTCATGTACTTTACCATATCAATCAGCTCCATCGAAGATACAAATCCTTTTTTGGCGTTTGCAGGCGCCTCATAGGTGGATCTTACTTGCTCTATTTTTTGTGGAGCAAATACAGGTTTTTCAACCAACACAATTTTATGAGTCGCGGCTTCTTTTTTTGACTTTTCATAATCAACTAGAATTTGTCGGCTTTGCATAAGCAAAAGTCGGACGAAATCCCCGCTCGGAGCATCAATATCTGCTTTACCAGTAACCGGATTGTAGTACCGACCGCGCGCAGCTGTGTTGATCTGATTTGAGTTATGCAAGTACTTGAAGTTTTCATCAAAAGTCAGCATGCGAATTTTTAAAACTCCCATTTCATTTAATCTTGAAATCAATATATGCATTGACGACCGTTGAAAATAAGGATCGCGCGATCCTTTGATATGAACATCATATACGCCGGCGGCTACAGGCACTACAAAGAATTGAGTGTAAAGTCGGGCTTTGGCACTCATTGTGGATAACACTGAAAGCGACGTTAAAACTTTTGATACAGAGGCAATTGGTAATTTTGCATTAACGTTTTTGCCACCGCTAACTTCCATTTCATTTTCATTCATAAAACAATAGGATTTCATCGTGCCAGCGTAGCTCAATGAAGATAAACCTAAAATTAAACCCACAAGGAACTGGGACTTTAAATGCATGACGTACCGCCTGTTGTATTCAGTTGATCTGGAAGATGCAAGACAGGCTCCCACTTGTTTAGATGTCTCGAACTGCGCCAGATCGTTTTGATACGTCAAGACTGCAAAAAGTGTAAAAAAGTCATGTAAGTTGTTAGACAGCGACAAAAAATGTTACTTACTAAACAGACCGAAATAGCTAGCCATTTTTGCAAAATTCTTAAGCTAATCCGGTGACCAATGAATTTAATCTTTTGTTGTTAAAACAATAACTTATGTCGAAGCTCAAAGGTCAGGTCTAGTTATCCCAAAATCGTATTTTTCTACAGAAAAGCTTTGCACTCTTGGCCAAAAATTTTAGACTTAAGTACAAGAGTATTACCTGAGTTTTAACAAAAGACTTGGGTAATGAAGGTTAAAGGATTAACCCGATCAACTCTTAGAGATGTCAAATCTCTTAACATCTGGAAGGAGCCCCCCCAATGAGTGATTCGAAAACCCAGCAGCTTCCGTTACTTCCTTTACGAGACCTCATCATTTTCCCGCATATGATGATGCCGTTGTTTGTCGGCCGCGAAAAAAGTATCAATGCTTTAGAAGATGCCATGAGCAAACAGACGGATATTGTCTTAGCTGCGCAAAAAGACGCAAAGACGAACAACCCAGATGAAAAAGATATCTATGCCATTGGTACGATCGGAACAATTATCCAGTTGCTTCGTTTACCAGACGGTACGGTGAAGGTTTTAGTTGAAGGAAAGCGTCGTACACGAATTAAAAACTTCGTGAATAATGACGGTCACTTTGTCGTAAATTGTGAATCTATCGAAGAAGATGTCTCTAATCCCACTGAGGCCTCAGCCCTAGTGCGTTCGGTTAAAGGAACGTTCGAGACTTATGTAAAATTAAATAAGCGCATTCCGCCAGAAATTTTAATGCGCGTATCAAGCATAGAAAACGCTGGCGAATTAGCTGACATTATCGTGGCACAGTTAAATCTTAAGCTTGAAGACAAGCAAGCTGTACTTGAAATCTTAGATCCAACAAAGCGCTTAGAGCATTT
>JANPNP010000303.1:0-5976 GCA_031427535.1 Bdellovibrionales bacterium
ATCGAAGTTGGTGCACACAGCTTTTCGGGTGCGGTTTTAAATCCAAAAGCGCTAAATGAATTAATTCCTAACTTTAAAGAATTAGGCTGCCCGCTGGATAGCGAAGTTCGAAAAGATGCCGTTTACTACCTAAGTAAAAAATCGGCTTTTAAATTGCCGATTGTGCCGCCGCCTTTTCATAATGAAGGAAATTTTATTATTTCGTTGTCTAAATTTAATCGCTGGTTGGCAAGTCAATGCGAAGCTAAAGGAATTAATATCTTTCCAGGTTTTGCCGCCGTTGAAGCCCTTTATGAAGGCGATAAAATTGTTGGCGTTCGTACGGGCGACAAGGGACGAGACAAAACTGGTAAGCCGAAAGCTAATTTTGAACCAGGCTTAATTTTAAATGCGAAGACGACTATTTTTGCCGAAGGCACGCGCGGAAGTTTATTTAAACAAGTAAGTAAAAAATTAAACCTACGTGCGGGAAAAAACCCAGAGGTTTTTGAAGAAGGCGTTAAAGAAATTATTCAAATGCCTGCCGGAACCGTCGAACCCGGTAAAGTCATTCACACATTAGGCTTTCCGCTAAGTAAAAGTATTGGCGGAACGTTTATTTATACCATTCCTGGGGATAAGATTATTTTAGGAATCGTGGTCTATCTTGACACGAAAGATCCGTTGTTGGATCCACATCGCGAACTGCAAAAGTTGAAAACTCACCCATTTATTGCTGATATGATTAAGGGTGGAAAAGTGGTAAGCTACGGCGGAAAAACCTTACCCGCTGGCGGCTGGTATTCTATGCCTAAACTGTACGGCGATGGCTTTATGGTTTGTGGCGATTCTGCAAGTATGGTGGATGTACAAAAACTAAAAGGAATTCACTTAGCCATGAAAGCTGGCATGATGGCAGCAGAAGTGACCCTAAAGGCAATAAAAAGCCAGGATTCATCAGCAAGTGTATTGCAAGCATACGAGGAAAAGGTAAAGCAGAGCTTCGTGAAAAAAGAGTTGTACCGCGTGCGCAATTTTCATCAAACCCTAAGTAAAGGGATTTTTGCTTCGCTTCCATTTATTGCTTTGCAAGAAATTACTGGGGGGCGCGGGCTTTTTGATAATATGAAGATTGATCATATTGATGCTAAAGATACAGAAAAAGTTAAAGATGTCTGGGGTAGCGATGCGGCTGCAAGTGCTGAGATGCAGTTGCCACGGCCAGACGGCGTTCTAATGTTCGATAAACTTTCAAGCGTTTATCTGACGGGCACCAGCCATGACGAGGATTCTCCGAACCATCTGAAACTGCGTAATGCCGACATTTGCCGGACAGTCTGCCAACCTGAATACAAATCGCCGTGTAATCTGTTTTGTCCAGCCAGCGTGTACGAGATGGTTCCGGCAAAGCAGCATCCGGGTCAGTATGATTTACAAATTAATTATACAAACTGTATTCACTGCCAGACCTGTGATATTAAATGCCCATTCGAAAATATTGACTGGACAGTTCCCGAAGGCGGCGGCGGTCCGAAGTATACCGAAACTTAAGTGAGTCACTTATAGCAACGTAGTGAGTCACTTATAGCAACGTAAGTGAGTTCGTAGTTCTTTTAAATTCAAAAAGACCGGAAAAGGTACCTCGTACCCTTTCCAGAAATGGTGTAAGCAATGGCAGTTTTTTTTGCTTCGTGTCCGACGGGCATGACAGATTTGGTAGAGAACGAATTAAATAATATGGGACTTAAGACGTTTGAAAAAACGAATGGTGGCGTATTGTTCGAATCAAACTGGGCCGGCTGCTACAAAGCTAATTTGAATTCGCGCTTTGCCAGCCGAATTTTAAAACCCATTCTGGATTTTCCGGCTTATCAAAATGAAGATATTTATCACAACATACAAAAACATGATTTTACAAAATATATTAAACCTAATCAGACTTTAGCAGTCGATGCAGCTATCACTGACTGTAAGATTTTAGATCAACGATTTTTAGCGATGAAAGTTAAAGACGCAATCGTTGACCAGTTCCGTGATAAATTTGATTCGCGTCCCGATGTTTCTAATACTGAGCCTGATCTGCGAATTCATATTCGTGGATACAAAAATCAATACTCGGTTTCAATCGATACCTCGGGTAGTTCACTGTTCATGCGTGGTTACCGGACAAAAACCGGCGATGCGCCGCTGAAAGAAAATCTTGCAGCTGGCCTTGTGGGCTTATCTGAGTGGGATAAAAAGTCACCGGTGGTGGATTTATTTTGTGGCTCTGGCACCATCCTAATAGAAGCTGCGATGATGGCTTTGAACATGGCGCCTGGTCTTGAGCGTAAAAAATTTGGTTTTATGAATTATACAGATTTTAATGCAGATGTTTGGGATCAAGTGGTGCAAGAAGCTGTCGATGGAGAAAAGCACGAATTAGATTTTAAACTTTATGGCTATGACTTGGATAAAAAAGTATTGCAGATGGCAAAAGAAAACGCCAAAAATGCTGGCGTTTTGGATTTTATTGAATTTAGCAATACATCAATCGCGATTGCAGGTCCACCTGAGGGTGTGACAGCTGGATTAATTATTGCTAATCCGCCCTACGGTGCACGCATCGGTGATGAAGATAATTTAAAAGACGTGTATCGTGATTTAGGCTATTCATTGAAGCACCGGTTTATGGGATGGTCTGCATGGATTTTATCCGGCAACAAAGATTTACTGTCAGAAATGAAATTAAAAGCTACGCGTAAATTTTTTGTATTTAATGGCAAAATCGAGTGTCGATTTTTAAAATATGAAATGTTTGAAGGATCTCGCCGTAAGCCAAAAGAAGAAGCGCAGTAAGTTTTTAATTTAGAGTCTTATCCTACAGACGAGACTTCGGCTCTAAAGTCACCGAGTTCTGAATTTGAAAATGGAATGACGATGGTTTGGTTTTGCCCGTGATGCGATAAGGAATGATTGCGGCCACGAATAATTGTTGGAATCGCTGGTTGAATATTCATACCGGTTTCATTTAGAACTTTTTTAGCTGCTCCGAAAATGATGTTTAAAATTTCTGCGATGGCATCTTTGTTTTCGTCATCAATTGCAGTGCATGTTTCGCCGAACATCTTTGATATGAGCATAAGAAACGTTTTTTCTGACAATGAAATTGAAATTGTTCCTCGAAATCCAGAGCTAACAACGCCTACGACGCCACTTATATCACCGCTAGTTTCGCCAGGTTTTTTTACGTAGGGCTTGCCGGCGGTAATTGCGAACGATGTCATCTCGGCAATCACTTCGATGGTCGCATTTAAAACGGGATTTATGAAGCGAACGTCAATTTTAGGTTTCGCTACGGGGTTTGCAAGAACATCGTTTATTTTATCACGCAAGTTTTGCTCATCAGTAGGCTTGGGTAAAAAATGAATCATGGTATTCGAGGCGAAACGCTTTATGACGTCGTCATTAATTGAAGCGCTAGAAATGATGATTGGGAATGGGGCTGCGCTGCGACCATCTAAAATTATATCGATTAAATTTGGACCTGAAATCTTTTTTAAATCTATTTCGGTGATGAGTAATTCATATTTTTCAATTTTCATGCGCTGAAGAGCATCCATAGCAGTCATCGTTCCTGCGACGGAATGTTTTTCGAGTGATAAAACGTCGATATACTTTCTTAAAGCTTGTGGGTTTTCATCCACGACCAGTATTTTTGCCATGAATTAGCCTAACCACAATCAAATCAATTAGCTAGAATTTATTTTTTTCTAAAAGTGTTGCGACGACGTTTTCGAAAAACTCCTGGTCCTTTAGCGTGAAGCGCGCCACCGTTGCCGAATCGACATCTAAAACACCGATGACATTACCGTGCACAATTAAAGGTACGGCCACTTCGGATCGTGAACGAGAGTCACAAACAATATGTCCGGGAAATAAATCTACATCTTCGACACGCACAGATCTTTTGTTGGTTGCAGCCGCTCCACAAACTCCTTTAGAAAAAGGAATCATCGTACACGCTGGTAGCCCCTGAAAAGGACCAAGCCAAAGTTTAGTTTCTTCGTCGCTAGCCCGATCTGTTTTTTCAGTTAAGTAAAATCCAACCCAATTGATATTCGGCACATGCTGAAATAAAAGTGCTGACGTGTTGGCAAGATCCGTAAGCCAGCGGCCCGTCATCAGACCAGCTAACTCTTGTAAAATTTCATGGTTGGGTAGTGTTGGCAAAACTTTCTCTGCGCCGATAAGTGTTTAAAACGGTTTGGTAATAGCAATGATTGCAGTCGTTGCAAATAATCCGATAAGGATTAGAAAAAGCGGTAAGCCAATCATGCCTTTTCTTTTTACCACAGAGATGGCGCCACCTAACACGAGCCATATACCGATTTTTGCAAAGACCCAGCCCGGAAGGCTAGCGACTAGTCCTAACCGTGCAGCTAGCCCAAAACCGCTGACTAGTAAAAGCAAAAAGCCAATTCCGTGCGATGCAAAAACCATCGAGCGGACGCGGCCGACCAAAGCTCCGCCGGACATTTGAATTGTTAGTAAACCGACCAGGCCCGAAAATAAAAGCACAATCGCAACCAAGTGGATAATCTTATAGGTTTCGTAAGAAATCATTTTTTACTCCTTTGTATCTTCAAGCTGAAGATGTTTCATAATTTTTTGGACGTTTTTTCGGATGCGCGCTAAATGTGATAAAGACACCATCGTTTTTATATTGTCACGTTGAGGTTCTGCGGGAAATCCGCCGTACATACCTGGTTCTTTTATTGAATGTATAACTCCGGTGCGCGCTGCTAGAATTACATTATCACCAATTTCAATATGGCCATTGATGTCAACGTTTCCACCTGTGATTAGATTTTTTCCAAATTTGGATGAGCCTGCAGTTTTGAATGCTCCGGTTAAAAGTGCATTTTCGCCGATGTCGACGTTGTGAGCAATGTGACATAAGTTATCCAACTTTGAACCACGTCTGATGATGGTGCTTTCTAGCGTTGCGCGGTCAATCACGCAGTTGCCGCCGATTTCGCAGTCGTCTTCGATGATGACGTTGCCAATTTGTGGAATCTTATGATGACCGTTTTTATCGCTGAAAAATCCGAAACCATCCGAACCTATAGTTACATGCGGCGCAATGATGCAGCGATTTCCGATTTTGCAAAATGAACCAATATACACATGTGGACTGATGATTGAGCTTTCACCTACTGCCGCGAAGGCTTCAATGACTGCGTGTGATCCGATGACAGCATTTTCGCCGATGTGCGCGCCTTTTTGAATGACGGCGTAAGGTCCTATTTTGGCAGATTTTGCAACATGTGCAGCAGGATCAATGACTGCAGTTTGGTGCGCGCCCGTTTCAGGATAGGACAAATTTTTTCTATCAAACAATGGCAGAATACGCGTCAGAGCGTGTTGTATATTTGTTGTGGTCCACAGCGTGTTTGCAGCTGGTATAAGCTGTTTCAGTTGCGGATAGTTTTTTTCAAGAACAATAAAGCCTTGAACTTTGTTATCCATAGCTTGCTTTAGCATCGCTGGGGTTGACACAAAAACTAAACTTGTAGGCGTGGTGGCACCTGGGGAATGAACGGCATCGAATGTTCTATTGTGCAACTGTAAGGGCGCTAGTATGTCTGGCGCAGCCTTTGAAATTTGATCTTCCGAAATGAAATTCATTGAACAATTCTAATGCTTCGCGAAAGAAAAGACACCATTTTACTTGTTCTGTTAGTAACACGCGATATAACAAAACGCATAGGAGTGAGTAATGGCCAAAAAATCACCTTCTGCAGCTAAGAAAACAAAACCCACTAAAACAAAAACTGCCGTTAAGGCGCCAGCTAAAGCTGTTAAGAAACCTGCAGTTAAAGCAACTGCAAAAACCGCGACTAAAGCGGCTAAGCCAATTAAAAAAGAGGCTAAGTCGCTTACGAAAACGGCTGCAAAACCTGCTGCAAAGATGAATTCGAAAGCGGTAGCCGGAAAAGCTACCGCGAAATTAGG
>JANPNP010000304.1:0-2704 GCA_031427535.1 Bdellovibrionales bacterium
AAATTAATCATTGCAGGTTACAGTGCCTACCCGCGCAAATTAGATTTTGCAAAATTTAAAGAAATCGCCGACGAAGTTGGCGCTACCCTACTTGTCGATATGGCACATTTCGCAGGATTAGTAGCGACTGGTCATCATGAATCACCTGTGGGCTATGCTGATTATATCACGTCAACCACGCACAAAACTTTGCGCGGTCCGCGCGGTGGAATTATTCTGACCAATTCAGAAGAAAAAGCAAAAACCATGAATTCGCGAATTTTTCCCGGCATTCAAGGCGGACCACTTGAACACGTTATTGCCGCGAAAGCTGTAGCTTTTAAAGAAGCGCTTGATCCAAGCTTTAAAATTTACATCGAACAAGTTTTAAAAAACGCAAAAACGTTGGCAGACGTATTAATGCAACAGGGTTTTCATTTAATTACCGGCGGCACAGATAATCATTTAATGTTAATCGACTTAGCCTCAAGCGAAAAATTTAGCCAGATCACTGGCAAAGTTGCAGAAGCTGTTTTAGATGAAGCAGGAATTACCGTAAATAAAAATACCGTGCCAAATGAAAAACGGTCGCCATTTGTTACCAGCGGAATTCGTATTGGCACGCCGGCACTAACCACCCGTGGCATGAAAGAATCTGAAATGAAACAAATTGGAAATTGGATCGGAAAAGTTTTAGCAAATTCAGAAAATACAGATATTAAACAGCAAGTGCAGAACCAAGTGAAAGAGTTATGTCAAAATTTTCCACTTTACTAGTTTTAGTCACTGCTACATTTTTTGTAGGGTGTTCATCAAGGCCCTCGTTTACGAATGTAGAAACTGTGCAGCAGGAAGGTGAAGGTCAGGATGAAATTCAAGTTGATAAAGGCAGTAATTCAATTCGTATTAATCCTGATAACCCACCCGACTCAAATACTGATACGCAGAAAAACACAAAGGTAAAACGTAAATATCAATTTGATTGGCCCGTGTGGGAAGCCCGCATGACCCGCGGCTTTCTACCGCGCGGAACAAAACGCCGCAAACGCCCACATAAAGGAATTGATTTAGCAGCCTCACGCGGAACAGCCGTGATGTCAGCCCATGACGGAAGCGTGATATACACTGGAAAAGGTTTTAAAGGTTACGGAAAAATGGTTATGGTCGAAAGCCCTGACGGCTGGGCCACCCTGTACGGACACTTAGATAAAATCATCGTGCACGAAGGCGCCAACATAAAACAAGGTGAAGTTATCGGCGCTTTAGGAAATACCGGTAGATCTTCTGGGCCGCATTTGCATTTTGAAATTCGAAAGCTTGATGGACCTGTTGATCCACTACCGCTACTTCCTGCGGGTGATGCATTAACTAACGATGTGGATGACGGATCTGTTGACGAATAGTTTTGAAACTGATCCCTTTCAAGGTCCTAAGTGGCACATACCGCCTCAATAGAATAAGGCATTTCAATAAGTTATGTGGTTCGTTGGTTGACTTCTGATTGTACACAATCAGAAGTACCGTCCGAAAGAAAAAAGTCTAAATAAATCAAGTCTTTAGAGGTCGGAGTAAGTTGCTCTGGGACCTTATAAGGGATCAGTTACAATAGTTTTTCAGCTTAAGTTTATTATTTAATTACTTAGGCTGAGTACGTAACATTTTTTTTACTTCAGCCACGTGATTTTCTTCTTCAGTGATCATCTCGCGTGCGTACTCTTCCAGATAAACTGACTTTCCTTCGACCAACTTTAAAAGAGTGTATAAATTTGTAAGTTGGCCTTCTTCATGATGAAGACTTTCATTTAAAATATCTGTTAACGAATGTTTTTCCGTTTCAATCAACTTACCAATTTTAAGACTTGGATGCCCACCAAGGGTTGTGATGTGTTCACCTGCGACACTTGCGTGTGCTAACGATTCACTTGCTTGATCGCGAAGCCATTTAACTATGGGTATTCTGTTGTGGCCAAACACCATCAGCGCGTAATGCGTGTAACGAACCACACCAGCTAACTCACATTCTAAGATTGTGTTTAAAACTTCGATCTCTTTTTGGTGTTCTTTGGTGTTGGTCATAGTCGTAGATGCTCCTATTTGATTTTTACGTATGTCAAAATTAACTTCGGTTTAACCGTTTGTAAAGTACGGAATGCCAAACATAGACCAACATCAATATGATACCGATTACTGAGTGACTTCCGCTAGCAAAAAGCATTAGTTCTTCGCTTCCTAAATAGTAAATTCCGATGCCAGAGAACATTAAAAAGATTAAACTAATTAACAGTAAAATACCGCTTAATCTATTTTTCTTCAGGCGCCATTCATGCCGCATGTGAATACTCCAAAGGGCCCCAAGTAGACTGAAAACAATAAATCCAACCAATGCATGTAAAGCAGCTACAATGAGACGATTGCTACTATTTAACCGCCACGGTATTTGCCACTCAAAACGTAATTCAAGTGTGGTCGGGATTAAAAATACGCCCGTACAAAATACAGCTGTAACGACTAATGACACAAAAAATGCACTAAACCATTTCGGGTAGCCCTTCATATTAATTCTCCACCGAACTGAATCATGGATCTAGCAGCAAGGTCCGGATCTGAACGCGGCAGCGGCCTCACACCGCAATAGGTGAGGACGATCTGGCCGCGTGTGACGGCGATGCCGGGGAAGACTTCGCCGACGATACGCAGCAGATAGTCCATCTCGGCCGCGCTGCAG
>JANPNP010000305.1:0-2552 GCA_031427535.1 Bdellovibrionales bacterium
GTGCCCAATCAGTGCCGCCACCAACATAGTTAATAGCAATAGTATTGCTCCAACACGAGTAAACAGTCCGACCGCAAGCATGGCGCCGCCGACTATTTCAACGATCATTGCCGCTCGCGCCTGATATGCTGAAAATGGTAACCCTAAACTTTTAAGCCAACCTTCAAATCCAGCCATAGAACCCGTGCCGACGATTCCTAGTTTTCCTAAGCCATGCACTACAAAGCAGACTCCTATAAAAAGTCGAATGATCAAAGATGCTAAACTGATTAACTGGGGCGTCGTTTCTATTAATAATGTTTTCATTTGTTTACGTTCTCTGCAATTTTACAAAAAATCAATCGCATTTCAATTTTCCTGTCATCGAAAGATTTACCATTTCGGCCCCTCAAATCAATCACCTTCGACTTGATGGGCCCTGATGGCGTAGTTTTGGCCACTAGAACCAAAAGTATATCTTTTTTCAAACCCTTCCTGTACTGTCAAAAAAGTTAACTGTCTGTTTTGAGTTTTTTTAGGTATTCCGCCTTTGACCTCCGAGCCGGCCCCAAAGCCTTTAGGAGGTTTATCATGGGAAGAAAATTATACGTGGGCAATTTGCCCTTTTCAGCAACTGAACAAATTTTAACTGACTCTTTCGCAGAATGCGGAACTGTTTCATCAGTAAAGATCATCACTGATCGCGATTCTGGTCGTTCAAAAGGTTTCGGTTTTATCGAAATGTCTACTGATGCAGAAGCTGCAACAGCAATTGAAAAATACAACGGAGCTGACTACGAAGGTCGTGCGATGACTGTTAATGAAGCGAAGCCAATGGCTCCTCGTGACAACAACAGCCGCGGCGGTGGTTTTGGTGGCGGCGGATTTTCTGGCGGCAGCCGTAACAGCCGTTACTAGTTGTTAGATTAAATTTTGAAATTAAAAAACCGCGCCTTAACAGCGCGGTTTTTTTTGGTTATTGCAGGCAGTAAAGCACGCAGTTAGTGATAAATCATTCGTGAATGTCTCATTCTGTAACGACTAATTATTGGACTTGCCACGATCCTGACACTTTAGCCATAACCACATAGAACCATTGCCTTTAAGTTCAAAAAAAAAAATTATTCACCACCTTTCGAGTGTGATCAATGGCTTTAAAGTGATCTGCAGCGAAATAGGGTGGCTGCTTTTTTGCTTCATTCGTGTAGTAGGCAAGCTTGAAAAAAACAAGTTTCATCGCGGGCAGGGGGAAGTATGGATTTAATTCGGAATATAATGCTGATCGTAATTCCTATACTTTTAATTGGATGCAACAGTCGACAGTTTTCCACAAATTTGGGTAGCAGTAATTCAAGCAGCATGTCAGGCGATATGATCGCTGCTGACGCGAACGTTACAAGCATCGGAGCAACTGTGATGGTTGCAGCCAACGCAGGTGATGCTTCAACGACTGCGGCCACCGGCACAACGTCTTACGAGCCCGTGCTTGCTGAACCGCCGCCAGTCACTTTAGGCAGCTACCCATGGATTATAGTGTTGGATACAAAGTTATCTGCAGATGGAACCATGCTAACTGTCCGCGGCCTGGTACTAGATGAAGATGATCCGCCAGGTATTCCTACACGAAGCGGTTATCTTCGTGTAAGTCGCCTAAGCAGTAAGGTAATTTATCCGATTGTTGTTGAAGATCGCCTAAAGGGAATTATCACTTTTCAAATTCCTGCAACTTTATCTTTGAAAGATAATAAATTAACAGCGGTTATGACAGGGCCGGGATACACCAACATTGACTTCCCAGTCTGTGACTAAACTTCGGTGGTGGTGCTTTGGCCGGCTCGGAAGCAGTACAAAAGATTTTCTTTTTGTTCAGAATTTAATTTATTAAAGAAAACACCATGACGAAAACCTTCCTTATCTGGGCGTGCCCACCGGACCACCCCTGAAACTTCGCGAATACTTTTTCGACTACATGCACTCTGTAAATTTCCATTTTTGGAACTAATCGTGAATTTTAATTCAGTGCTTTTTACAAAATAATTATCCAGCAAAATTGACATTCCAGAACGTGAAAAATCTGTGATCACACCATGGCCAATATTGGATTGAAATTTGTAGCCAAGGTTGGGGTCGACTGGAAAGCGTTCTTCCTGGCGATTCAGCCGTGCAATTTGGCGATAGCGCAGCAGCGCTTCGTTTAATTGTGCGGGTTCCGAGTAAAACGGATTGAACTCGTAGGCTTCGCCTAACTCTTCTTGATGTTTGATTGGAATTTGTTTTTTTGTATATCCCAAAGTACCAATTGGAATATTTAAATGTTCCCAGGTGGTAGCGCCAACCATCACGCGGTAGATTTCGCAGGCGCTTTCTAGGCGCCTGCCATAATTCACGCTGTGTCCAATCACGGTGATATCTATTCGGCGGGTCCCGCCAAGGTCTCCAACATAAACTTCACCGGTATTAATGCCAATACGAAGTGGAAAAAATGGCACTCCTAATTCATTTTTCAAGTTGCGCCTAACTGCCGCCTGCTGAATCCTAACCGCGCAGTATAAGGCTTGCTTTGCATGTTGATT
>JANPNP010000306.1:0-4039 GCA_031427535.1 Bdellovibrionales bacterium
ATAAACCGACCGTGTCGGACGGTCAGTTTGGCGCGATTATCCAACGATTTGGCCGCATCACGAAAATTCAAACCATGCTGCTATCTTATATGGACATTTTAGAAACCATGAGCCCCATGGATTTTCTAGAGTTTCGAAGCCTTTTAAATCCGGCTTCTGGTTTTCAAAGCACGCAGTTCCGTCAAATTGAAATCAAGCTTGGTCTAAAAACCGGTGACCGTGCTAGCATTGACCGCGAATTTTTTCTTGGCCGCTTAACTGAGAAAGACCGTGATAAATTAATTTCTTTAGAAACAGCTCCGGCCTTACTAGGACTAGTCGAAGCTTGGCTAGAGCGGATGCCGTTTACAGCTATGAAATCATTTAATTTCTGGGACGAATACAAAAAGGCAATTGGCTTTATACTAGCTGAAGATGAGGCCACTATTAAATTAAACAATGCAAAACTTTCTGAAAAAGAAGTCACCGCACAATTAGAAAATTTAAAAAATACTCAAGCTTCGTTTGACAGTTTGTTTGATCTTGAAGTTCACAAGAAAGCCGTTGAAACCGGACAAAGAAAATTATCGCAGAAGGCCATTTTGAACGCGCTTTTTATTTTGTTATACCGCGACGAACCCATGCTGACGCTACCTTATCAAATGCTAACTGCAATGATGGATATAGACGAAAATTTTACCACATGGCGCTATCGTCATGCACTTTTAGCGCAGCGAATGATTGGCAGTAAAATTGGTACAGGCGGATCTTCCGGGCATCAGTATTTAAAACGGGCAGCCGATACCAACCGGGTTTTCATTGATCTTTTTAATTTGTCGACCTATCTGATTCCACGCAGCCGTCTGCCAGTCATACCTGCCGACGTACGAAAGCAACTGAACTTTCATGTATAAAAAGTATTATCAGAAATTTATAAATGCCAATCCAGGTTTGCAACATTACGCAGCCCACAGCCACCACTACTGGCCTGATGTTACTTTCGATGCGACAGCGCAGTATTGGAATGACTCGGCCAAATATGTCGATGACAAATGGAATTACTTTTTTACCGAGAAAATTCCGCGGGTGCAAAAGCACATTGCAAAAATTCTAAAGTTGTCAGCACCACAGCAAGTTGTGTTTGCACCAAACACCCATGAATTTGTTCACCGCATACTGTCGTGTTTTAGTCATAAAAAAGAAATCCGCATATTAACAACAGATTCTGAATTTTATAGTTTCGAGCGCCAAGTGAACCGCTTGGCTGAAAATGGATCCGTGCACATCACGCGAGTTGCGACTGAACCATTTGCTGATTTTGAACAGCGCATTAGCGAAGCAATTCAGTCAGCTGAATATGATTTGGTTTTCTTCAGTCAGGTTTTTTTTAACTCAGGCTTTGCAGTCAAAGATTTAAATAAAATCGTAAACGCCGTAAAAAATCCTGACACGCTTGTTGTTATCGATGGTTACCACAGTTTTATGGCCATACCGACGGATCTAAGTTTGTTAGATAAGCGCGTATTTTTTATGGCAGGTTCCTACAAGTACGCCCAGGGCGGTGAAGGGTGTTGCTTCATGTCGGTTCCGATTGGTTGCACGTTGCGCCCCAGTTACACTGGTTGGTTTGCAAGTTTTGCAGATCTGGCAACAACGCAAGGTCAGGTAGCTTATTCTAACGATGGAATGCGTTTTGCTGGATCCACGATGGATTTTTCGGCGTTGTACCGACTGCTTTCAGTACTTGATCTTTTCGAGAAAGAAAACCTGACAGTTGACGTAATCCATAACCACATTAAAAAGTTACAAACAAATTTTCGATTGCAGTTAAAAGATTGTTTCGAGCCACGTCTTTCAGAAGCAAATATTTTACACCATGACTGGGATTATCATGGGCACTTTTATTCTTTCGAGCTTAAGGAAGTCGCAGTCGCAAAAAGAATTTGTGAAACGTTGACTGAAAAGAAAATTAAAACAGATTTTCGCCAGTCGCGTCTGCGCTTTGGATTTGGACTTTATCAAGACCGGGTGATAAATCTTAAGTAATGGAAGTTACTAAATTCACTGGATACCAAAAATTTGTTATCGCTTTACTTTCATTTTCACAATTCACAATTATTCTAGATTTCATGATTATTTCTCCGCTGGGCGCCATACTGATGCCAGCGCTTAAGATCACTCCGGCGCAGTTTGGCCTGGTTGTTTCTGCCTACGCGTTTAGTGCGGGCATATCAGGTTTGCTGGCTGCTGGCTTTGCTGATAAATTTGATCGTAAAAAACTTTTACTTTTCTTTTATACAGGTTTTGTTTTAGGAACTTTTTTCTGCGCCATCGCACCCACGTACCATTTCTTGCTTGCCGCCCGGATGGTTACAGGGCTTTTTGGTGGCGTCATCGGTGCCGTGGTGTTTGCAATCACAACTGATTTGTTCCCATTCCACATGCGTGGCCGGGTGATGGGTTATGTACAAACAGCTTTTGCCGCAAGCCAAATCTTGGGAATACCCGCTGGATTATTTTTTTCTAATCTATGGGGCTGGCACGCGCCATTTTTAATGATTGTAGCAGTCAGTATTTTAGTTGGTTTTATTATTGTGATTTATTTAAAACCAATTGATCAACATTTAAAATTACAAGTTAAAGGCAATGCTTTTAATCACCTAACTAAAACTGTATCAACCCCCAGATATTTATTTGCCTTTGCAACGACAGCACTATTATCAACGGGCGGGTTTATGTTGATGCCTTTTGGTTCGGCATTTACTGTGCATAACCTTGGAATTGAAATCGGTAAGTTGCCGCTGATCTATTTGATCACGGGTCTTTGTGCTATCGTCACGGGTCCGCTGGTCGGGCGCGCTAGCGACAAAATTGGCAAGTTTAAGGTTTTCACCTTTGGCTCAATCGTTACGATTATCTTGGTGGTGATTTACACCAATATGGAAGTATCGCCGCTTTGGTTAGTGGCTGCTGTGAATGCCATTTTATTTGTAGGAATATTTTCACGCATGATTCCGTCGCAAGCCTTAATGTCAGCCGTGCCAACTGCAGAAAGTCGTGGCGCATTCATGGCAATTAGTTCGTCGTTACAACAAATTGCGGGTGGGGTCGCTGCAGTCATTGCGGGCGCTGTTGTGACCGAGCGTCCTGGCGGCTACTTAGAGCATTTCGACACGTTAGGATATATTTTAGTAGGAACTACGACGTTTACGTGGCTGATGATGTATGCGATTAATAAGTCGTTCATTAAAAACGCTAAGCAAGCGAAAGAAAGTGTTGGTTAGGCCCATGGATAAAATTTATTTAAAAAAATGGAAAAGTCCGGTCGGTGAACTTTTTTTGTATGGAACCCAAACCCATCTGTTAGCATTGCTGTTAGCGGGGGATGCCCCTGACTTTTTAAAATATTTTAAGGATTCAAAAGTGGTTGCTGGAAAATCTGTAGTGCTTGAAACGGCGATCTTGCAGTTAAAGCAGTATTTCGCAGGTAACAGGAAAAGTTTTGATATCCCTATGTTAGTTGTTGGGACAGATTTTCAGAAAAAAGTTTGGTCTGAATTAGACCGCATTCCATTTGGAAAAACGATTACTTACAAAATACAAGCGCAGAATATCAAGGCGGCCAAAGCCGTTCGTGCTGTTGGCGCTGCTAATGGGAAAAACCCCATTGCAATCATTGTTCCTTGTCACCGTGTGATTGGCTCGAATGGAAAACTTGTGGGCTACGCGGGCGGCAAGAAAATGAAATCGCAGCTACTTAAAATTGAAGGACTGCACATTCCCGCCGAGGCGAAATGATTCTGTCTTTGCAAAATCAATTAAGGCGACTGGCCGCGGATGCATCGATAACTGCAATTGTCGCTGGCTTTATCGCAGTTATCGTAGGTCTTACCAGCTCGGCAGTTATCGTTTTTCAAGCAGCGCGCAGTGCTGGTTTAGATTCTGTCCAAGCTAGTTCTTGGTTGGGATCGCTGTGCATTGGCATGGGCTTCGTTGCAATTACGCTTTCAATAAAATACAAAACTCCAGTTTTAGCCGCTTGGTCCACGGCAGGTGCTGC
>JANPNP010000307.1:0-2363 GCA_031427535.1 Bdellovibrionales bacterium
CCAAAATCAACGTACAAACCACGAGGTCATCTTACTTCGATTACTGACGCCTCTTGCTAAACTTTATACGGCTAAACAATCCATCGCAGTTGCAAGTGAAGTTTTGGAACTTTTTGGGGGTGCAGGTTACATAGAAGACACGCATTTGCCGCGCCTGCTGCGGGATTCACAAGTGTTAGCCATCTGGGAAGGCACCACAAACATACTTAGTCTAGATGTGCATCGAGCTATAAAAAAAGAAAATGCGTTGCAGCCTTTTTTGAATGAAATCGAAACCACAATGAGCCTGATTCAAAATCCAAAGCTTGCGCCATACAGTGTACAAATTAGAAAATCAGCTGCAGACATTGCAACTTATTACAAAGCTGCGCCTGCCGAAGACGAGCTAAATAAAAATGCGCGCTCCCTATCGTTCGCAATGGCTGAAGTTTTTATGTCGTCCTTAATACTTACGCACACCGCATGGGTGTTAAGCACGGATCCAAACACTACTGAATGTGTCGAATTCGCAAAGCGCTGGAATAAAAAACTAAGATTTAGTGCCCGTGTTCCACTAGCGGATGAAAAGATCTAAAAGATTCCTAGTGCCCGATTAAGATCGCGGTTCCAAAGTGAATTCATGCCGTCCTCAAGGGTACGATCATCAATAGCCGAGCCATCCCAAAATGCACAAATTCGCACGCTGCCAACCACATCATTTAATTTTCTTTCGCCGTTGTAAACCGTTCCAGCATTTTGCTGACAGGCACTAAAGGTTGGATTTGCCGTGTTTCGGTAAGCGCGGTTTGCGTCCGGTCCACCGAAAGAATTTCCGCGACCTTGCGCTAAGGCCCGGGTCGTCATGCCACCGTATTCTGCCCAGAAATAACAAAATTCAAAAATCACCGGTCGCGGGGTACGCGCTTTCACCAACACGATGTGGCCGCCATTGTTTAAGCAATTTTGCTGTTCATAATTAAACTGGGAAGGTAGCTCAGAATCTGCAGAATCTGCAGAATCTGCAGAAGACGCAGAAGACGCAGAAGAAAAAAACAAGAAAGAAATAAGTATTGTAAGGACAGGAAACATAAAAACCCCCTAGATGCTATCCACTATAGTAGATAACATCTAGGGGTCAAATTTAATTAAAATATATAACCAACACCAGCGTTAACAATAGTCGTGGTATCACCAGCAACAGATGTTGTTTGTACGCCTGCACCTAGTGCCAAGCTATTTAACAAAAACATGCTATCAGCTTTTAAACCAAAACCAAGATTATTTTCTGCGTCCAATGGATCCGTACGCTTTTCAGTTAATAAGTAAGGATTAACTGAAATATTCCACTTCTGCTGCATTGGGTAGAAGTAGTACGCCCCGCCCACACCAAACTGAGTCGTTGATACAGTGAATTTTTGTGTCGACGGCGGTGTTAATTTTTTAATTGGTGATGTTTTTTCTGATTCATTAACAAAAGTCACGCTTAAAGCCGCTTGTGGAGTTACGAAAAAGTTAGCATTTACGTTAGGTTTGCCGTTGATCAGGCTTAACATGTTTGTTGAAAAGTGCATTTTAGGTTCTGCTTGCGCAGTATAAAAAGCTGGGGCTGACATTGAACTACGGTTTGTAGTTTCCATTGCAGCAGGGGTTGTTACAGTTGTAGTCGTTGTTGTAGTTGCAGGCATTCTGGCTTTAGTTGTTGCTGCGAAACCAGTGGCAGTTAAAATCATACCGATACAGACAATTGTTAATTTCATTAAAACTCCTTTAAAGATTTAAGAAAAATTAACTTAAACGATTTAGTGAGTCTATAAAATTTTTTTGCTTTATTTGGTGCATGTTAGGCAGTCATGCTTAAAAATGATTGAGAATCCGCCATAACTGCTACAACCTAACGTTATGCTAAAACCGATGGAAGAAATACGCGACGGACAAAGTTTAGAGCTTTTAAAAGAGCTTCATATTTTAACCCGTGATGGAAAAATCAATCAAGATTCTAGACGAAAGCTTAAACAAGTGTACCACCTTTACAATTTTATCGAACCGCTGTTACAGAAATTATCAACCACGGAAAGCCCTTTAACATTGGTCGATCACGGCGCCGGAAAATCGTACCTTGGATACATCATTTACGATTTATTTTATAAGTCACTGGGCCGCGGCCACGTTTACGGCATCGAAACACGTGAAGAGTTAGTCAAAAAATCAACAGAGCTGCAAAAAAAATTAGGTTTCAAAAATATGACTTTTTTGAACGTGTCTGTGACGGAATCCATTTCGTCAGAATTAATTCCACAGACCGTGGATATGGTAACAGCACTGCACGCCTGCGACACCGCTACAGATGATGCGATTCAGTTTGCAATTGCGAAAAAAGCAAAACA
>JANPNP010000308.1:0-1950 GCA_031427535.1 Bdellovibrionales bacterium
GACCTCATGGGCAGCGAAGTTGTACGGCAATCGGTTCAAAAACTTATTGAAAAAGACAGTGTCGCATGGTGTTCAAAATCACAAATCTGTACCGAATGTCTAGACACATACCGAACTCTTCATATTCAGAATCTACTTGAAGATGAAAAAGGAGACTTATCTGCGCTTGACGATCAGGTTTTGGCTAGCCTTAGCGAGCACGATCTGATTACTCAGAACATTAATTCGGCTTTTGAGAAGAAGCTGTCCTTTGGCGAATTTCTTTCCGATCGCGTGGCCACGTTCGGGGGCAGCTGGCTGTTTTTAATTCTTTTTGCAGTTATGATGTCGGCATGGATTATTTTTAATGTTCTAGGGCCAAGTCGGGAAGAATTCGATCCGTACCCATTCATTCTTTTAAACCTTATACTGTCCTGCCTTGCCGCTATTCAGGCCCCAATAATTATGATGAGTCAAAATCGGCAAGAATCTAAAGACCGGCTCAGAAGCGAACAAGATTATTTGGTCAACATGAAAGCGGAATTAGAAATACGTCAACTTCACATGAAAATGGATCAGTTGCTAAAACACCAGTGGCAACGACTGCTGGAGATTCAACAAATTCAAATGGAAACTATGACCGAAGTTCTAAGAGCCGCAAAGGGGAAGCGTAACAGTGAAATCTAATTGGGCGCAGGAAACAGTTCCAAAAAATGAACCGGTACTGATGCTTTATTTCGAAAAAGCAAAGCGACTACTTCCACTGCTAACTGTTGCGATCTTTTCATTAGCGCTTTATTTTATCTGGCACTTACTTCGCCAGCACACTTACGATGAAATCGCTAATAGCATTCGGTCGATTCCGACTGATCGATTGATTTTATCGATTATCGTCACGACGCTTTGCTATGGAATCTTAGGCTGCTATGAGGTACTTGGTTTTAAGTATGCAAAAGTTAAATTGCCAGTTCTAAAAGTTCTTTTTACTTCGTTTACGGCTTTCGCATTTAGCAATTCAATTGGTTTAGCGAACCTGGCTGGCACTTCAATAAGACTACGCATTTATAGTGCACTGGGTATTGAGCCTCGGAAAATTCTCAAAATAATTGTTTTTATATCCGTTAGCTTTTGGTTGGGTTTTTTCAGTCTTTCGGGAATTGTATTTTTAGTGTATGGTTTGGCAATCCCCGAAACAATTCCGATCCCATCGGTCCTTGTTCGCTGGCTTGGCGTTATTTTGCTGGTGATTGTAGCCTTATATTTGTTTTACACTTCAACTAGAAAGACGCCGTTTTTTTTCCGTGGACATTCGCTAGAATTGCCATCAGCACGCCTCTCATTTCTTCAAGTTATTGTGGCTGCCACGGACTGGGCGCTTGCTGGGCTGGTACTTTATGTATTACTACCAGCAAGTGCTACAATTTCTTACCCAGCTTTTTTGGCAATTTTTCTATCAGCACAAGTTATAGCACTATTGACCCACGTCCCTGGCGGTATAGGAGTTTTAGAGGTCGTAATAATTTATTTTTTAACTTCAGATCATCACCCAACGCCAGCCATTCTAGCAGCACTTTTTACTTACCGACTTGTCTACTATATTTTGCCGCTTGCGATTGCATCTGTTGGCCTACTAAGTCTTGTGGCCTATCGCAAATGGAATCATGCAAACATCGTATATAAATCCATGACACGATTTACTAGCCCCTTAGTTCCTAGTGTTATGTCACTTTTCGTGTTCATTGCTGGTGCCATACTACTAATTTCGGGCGCAACTCCGACTGTGGAAAGTCGCCTGCACAGTATTCTTAAAATTATCCCACTTCCTGCGGTCGAAGTTTCACATTTCTTAGGTTCAGTAATTGGCGTAGTACTACTTATACTTGCCCGGGGATTGTTAAACCGTAGTAATGCAGCGTGGTTTCTTTCAATTGGCTTACTTGCTTTGGGCGCTGTTTTTTCGCTGATAAAAGG
>JANPNP010000309.1:0-17772 GCA_031427535.1 Bdellovibrionales bacterium
GAAATAGGGGATATTTATGTGGGGATATCCTTCGGAAAAATAAAATAGTTTTAATCTTTCTGCAAGTTCCGCTCCGATATTGCTATCGGCCGAAAAATAACTATCCAATTTTAAAATGTCTTCTAAATGAGCAATTGAAAACTGTTTTGCATTTTGAATTTCAATGGAAAATCTTTGTTTTTTTTCTAACGTAAAGATAGCGCGTGCTTTCAATTCATCCGCAGAAAATGCAAGTTGTGGCGCAGGAATCTGATTTAAGTAATAGCCATTTTCGCTAAGCAGCTGCCGCATTCGCAAGTTAAGCTTTCCTAATGTTTCCTGGTTTAGCACTTTATTTCTAAAGCTAGCATTAACCCGACTAGTTATACCTGCTGAATCACTAGCGCTGATATTTTCAATCACAACTTCTGATATTTTAGTTTGCTTTTTGGTATTGACCTGAAAATAAAGTTTTCGCTTAAACGTCGACGTATTTTTAAAGTTAAATTCGACCGTTGCGAAGCGGTAGCCATCTTCTTGGTAATACTGCACTAACTTTTCTGAAGCGCTACGAACATAATCGTCATCGATTGCAGTTTTAAGATTTAAGTTCATAATTAAAAGAGCTTCGCCTTCTGATAGGTCATCCAGGCCCTTGAATTCGATAGCTTCAATTTGGGCGGAAATTTCTCCACTTAGGCGAAGTTCATTCGGCTTTTTGCCTGTTATAAGTTTCAGGCTGTTAAAGCGAAATTTTAAATCAAGTTTTTTTAAAATTTGATTTAGTTTTTCCTGCGTCAGTTGTTTATCTTTAACTTCTGGAACTTCCTTTTCCATATTTTTGACCACATCAGCGGGCCAATCGGATAAATCCAGACTGTAAGCTGCGGCAGTTGCTGCTATAGATAAAAATAAAGTTAAGCAAAAAAGCAAAAGTAGCTTTACCACTTGAATTCCTTTTTATATTCCAGATCACCGCCAAGTACGCCTTCATTTTGATTTTGTTTTTGTAGTGTTGTGTCGCTGTCAGAAGTCTCTTTATTCTGATAATTCAAAATTCCGGACCAACTTGGATTGAATAAATAATGAAGCTTTACTTCGTGGTTTTGGTTGTCGCCACTAAGTGGGCGTGCATAGGAGGCATTTAGTTTTTTTAAAAGTTTTCTACTGACGACCACTTTCGGCACGGCAATATTTCTAGTGCTGTCGACTGAAGGTGCTAACTGGACATTCAGCCCAAGTTTTTCCTGAATCTTCTTGTTTATCGTTGACTGATTGGTTATCGAAGCTAAAAGTTCAATGCTAGTTTGTTCTTGCTGGACCTTTGAGCTTAAGTTTTGATCTAGCTTTGTGGACGTCATCCCCAATGCTAATAGCGAAAAAATATCTGGTTCACTAAGTGGCGGCTGACTTGTAGGCTTAAGCACCATATTTTTATTAGGAACACCTTGCACCAATAAATTGATGTCGTAGTCAGAAATTCGCGCAAGCGCTGATATGTAGATGTCTGGCATGTTGCCGTTAACTTCAGTAAACTGCAAATTTGCTGTCTGAACTTCAAATGGTTTATCTTTGAAAATAATCTTACTTCCCGGTTTTATTTCTATCTTACCTAACAGTATTGGATTTTCGGGACTACCTTTTATTTTTAAGTTTCCGCTTGCAGACCCTTCAAGCAGCTGATTTTTTACGACAACCCCTGCACTTGCATCTACCAAGATATCTAGCAGCAGGGACGGGGACAGCTGTTCAAACCGTTTTGGTGGCAAAAATCGACTGGCTTTTATCGATGAGACCGCTGAATTTTGATCTTCGCCAAAATCTTTTTCAACTAGGCCACGATTCACTTTGTAATTAATCTTCAAAGTATAAGGAAGCCAATTTCCAGAAAAGTTTATTTCAGCACGCCCTGCAGTTGTCACACGATCTGGAAAAGTTAATTCTAGATTGTCAGCCTGGGCCTGAAGCTGAACGGCCACATTTTTTGCTCCCTTTATATCGATGACCCCATTTCCTACAACATCAGTTTGGCCAAGATTAGCCTTAATTGTACTTAGAAAGATTTTTGACTTGGAAAATTCAATCGGAGTACTTATATTGTCCAAAGCGGTTGGGAAACCTTTAAATTTTACAGTTCCATCTACAAGTGTGCCGTCGCCAAAAATAAGTACGGGTCCTGAGTTTAACGTAATTTGTGCCTGTGCATTTAGTTGTCCATTTAAGGAATCGATAAATGGAACTAAAAACTGTAAAATCCGCAGTTTCAAACCGACAGCAACATCCAGCTTAGTTTCATTTTTATTCGACGATAGCAGCTTGACGGCTATGGTATTTCCGTCCCCAGCAATCAGTAGGGGATCTAATTTTTTCAACCCACTGTCGAAAGTTACTTGAATAGGCTTAGCTAGTTTCAACACTATACTTCCACGCTGTAACAAGAAATCCGACAGCTTTACAAAACCAGTGGCAGATTGCATGTTAACTGATGGGCCCTTTAAATCTAAATCAAGGTTAACCCGACTGTAAAATTCTGCATTCGGAACTGGAAGTGATACCAGCGGCAACAAAAGTAACGGGTTAAGATCTCGAACTTGCAATTTTAAAGCAAAGTCGTCAGTCACTTTCCAGGGCCACTTTAGGCTAGACTGCAATTGCCGACCAAAAAACTGACCGTCTAAAAGCAAATGTTTTTTATCAATGGCAACTAGCCCCTGGGACGGCGCATAGGGTAAACCATCAAGTGTTACGGCTTTGGTGTTAAAATCAAGAGCCACTTCTGGTGATGCTACGGGACCAGTAACTTTGCCACTTGCAAAGATTTGACCGGTCAGTGTTGGCAGAAATTTTATGGCAGAATCAATTTCTTCTAAAAAAGCAGTATTGGTTTTCACGCTAAGCTGAAACGTCGGAGTTTTTTCTGTAAGGATAGTACCGTCAATGGCTAGAACACTTTTTAATTTTTTTAACTGCACATCGGCGAATTTGATTCTTTTACCATCGGCCGACAAATTTAAATCAAGACGCTCAAAACTCTCGGTTGCAATTTGGCCTTGCCGCACCTGCGACCTTAAATCATAGGTCAATTTCCAGAAATCAAAAGGACCTGAAAAACGGATGTCAGCATTTCCTTGGCCACTAAATTCAAATGGCAGTGAAAATTTATTATTTAAAGTTGTGTAAACATCTTCGGCAGACAATTTGGGTATCTGAATTTTTCCTTCAACCAGTGATTTGCCAAAATCAAAGTCTAAAGAGCCCGCGTAATTTGACGAACCTAACTTTCCATTTAAATTCCTAAAATACAAATGCGAACTATCGTAAACAAGTTCTGTGCTGAAATTTCCCAAAATAAACTTTTCGATAGTTGCATTTTCAGCGATAACTTCGGACTCTACAATTCCTTTTGCCGAGGTTCCCCACGATGAACCTTTAAGCTTTATTTCGCCCGTAAAATCCAGTCCCGCCAACGATTCGACATCTTGCATGCGCAGCCGCTCAGTTTCGAAATCAATTTTAAATCCCTGGTCAAAATCTACAATTCCCTTGGCAAGTCCCGCTGACTTACCTATTTGAACCTGACTGTCGAATTGGATATCTTCATCATTAAAAAGCACTGTCCCATCAAGTAAAACCTTTTTAAGTTTCAAAATCGAAAAATTACTTCCGGTAGAGCCCTTAATCTGCACGTCTGCAAGTTCGGCATTGGCTTCGCATTCAATATCAAAGGGTGGAACCAACTGACCGAAGCAAGCCGCATTACCAAGAAGGTTTAGATCAGCTGGCAAATCAGTTAATCCGACGGAAACAAACAGTTTTTGCAGATTTAAAGCGCTAACATTCACATTGGTTTTGAACTGATAGGGCTTTGTTTGCTGTATTTCAATTTCATTTAGCTCAGCCATGCCAGCGGGATGTTCCAGTTTAATTTGATCTATAAGAAGCTGATTCTTTTTTACTTGCGCCTTAATTTGCGCGCTACCAAATTTGAATTGTTCCATCGTTAGATTGACGGTCTTAAGTTCTAGCAGCGCATTGATGTCTTGCAGACCCGAAAAACCAATTTGACCGTCAGCTTCAACACGACCGCTGACAGAAGGTATACGACTGCGTTGTGGGAATAAACTTAAATAAAGAGTGCGCAAATCTTCGCAAAGTACTGATGATGTGATACGGAATTGACCTTCCGGCTTATTACTAATATTTGCAAAGTTAGTAAGCTTGCCAGTAACTTTCAATACAGAATCAAAAGTTTTTACATTTAGTTTAGAAATGATTAATTCTTCACGATTCAGCAAAAGTCCAATTTCTGATTGGATCTTGATGCTAGCATTTTCTTGAAACTGTACCGTTTGCACCAGCTTGTTTACAGTTAATTGTAAGCGTGTCTGTAAATTATCAATAGTAACGCTATCAACTAAAAACTGTAGCGTTAAGTTTTGTGGCTTAGATTTGAAAACAATCTCAGAATTAAACAGCCGGACCCGCTCAACAGGAATTTCGGGTAGCTGTTTAAAAAGAACATCAAGTGGCAATTTGGCTTGTGATGAGGGGCCACTAAAAATTTCGTCAGAAACTTGCCATTTCAGGTTATCGACCGTGATAGCGCTAACGTTGATTCGTCCGATGAGCAAGTCGAACGGATTTATCTGTGCTTTGATGCGCGGAAGAATTAACTTTTGGTAAGCGCTAAATTCCTTTTTGAAAGAGACTTCAATGTTTGTTACTTGCACTTGCATGCGCAAGACCGAAAAATCAAAATTCTCAAAACTGAAGTCAGCGATGTTCTGCGCTTGATTTAGTTTAGGTACCTGCGATTGTATCAGTTTTACGATAGTTGGATGGGCCAATTGTTTCCAGCCGAAAATAAAAAGCATTACAATAAATATGGGCATGAGAAAATAAATCGATGAAGATTTTTTCAAAAAGATCTCCATTGATGCAGTAGGGATTCAACAGAGCGGTACGAAGGCCGCCTTTGCGACAAGGACTCTAGCATTTGTATAGCAATATCTTTTTGTCCTAAACCAAAATAGGCTTGAGCTTTTAAATAAACCGCACCGAAGGTTGATTCCGGATCAGTCGATACCGTGGCTTCAATGTGCTCAAGGTGCTTTAGTAAATCTAGAAATCGACCGCTTTCAAAAAGTATTTCAGCCTTCAGCCATTCGCCTGCAAATGTTTCCGGTGCTTGTTGTAGCAATTGAAAACCCAGATCGTAAAGTTCAAAACTCATGCACAGCAGGCTTAAGTTGTAAATTTGTTCAGGTGCAGCACTTTGATAATGTGCCGCTAATGATTTTATTTGATCAGATAATTTTGCAATGAAGTCGACAGAGTCTTGATTTTGTATATCCTTAGCCGGCGCCCGCGGTTTACTTTTTTTCTGCGCGCGAACACGTGATAAAATTTCATCAGCCTTTTTTTCAAGATGGGCCTGATGCAAAAGGCGTACTTCCATATCATTCGGAAAGTTTTTTACAAGTTGCTTTAGCGTCTGCTCTTCTTGTTCGTGAAGTTGGTACAGTCGGTTATGATTTAGCTGTGCAATTAATTTTGCTTTTAGCTGCAGCTGCTCAAGTTCATAATTTTGCTTTGTTTTTTTTACCTGCAAATCCAGGTGTGGAATAAGATCATGTAGCTCTTCAAACTTGTGTGCCGATAAATCTGCGGCCTGTGTTGGAAGCGCAAATTCGATGATGTCGATAACATCAGCAGGGATTTCTCCGTAATGTTCTTTTGCAGCCCAAGCCAAGTATCCCCAAGGAAATATCCCAAGTGCGTTTCTTCGTAGGGCACTTAAATAAAAACTAAACAGCAAATCAAATCGCCCCAAAGTTATAAAAAAGTGGCTGATACTTTCGGCTTCATTAGGGCTAAGAATATCTGTTTTAGAATATTTCGACAATATTTCACTGCAAATTTGATCTGGCGTAGAACCTGCTATGAACAAAGAATGAATTTCAAGTTCAAGATTAGTGTTCCCCGCCAAAGTTTATCCTTTGCTAGTTTTGAAACGTGAATCGTCAGTTATTTCTGATTAACTCTTTCGACGTAATTGCCAGAATCTGTGTCAATCCTAAGAAGATCACCTTCGCTAATGTGCAACGGCACGTTAACAACTAATCCAGTTTCTAAAGTGGCGGGCTTCGTAGCACCGGTAACACGGTCGCCTTTAATGCCAGGATCGGTTTGTGCAACTTTGATATTAACGGCATTAGGTACGTCAACGACAACCGGCTTATCATTGTACATGGTTATTGTTACAACTAAATTTTCAGTTAAATAATTTTTTGAATCTCCCACTTCATGTTCCATCATGCATAGCTGTTCGTAGTTGCTTTGATTCATGAAGTTAAAGCCATTGTCATCTTTGTAAAGAAAGGTCATTTCCACATTTTCGACATTTGGAATTTCAAATTTTTCTCCAGATTTGAACGTGCGCTCTAAGTTTTGACCGGTAAGCATGTTACGCATCTTAGTTCGGCTAAATTGATTCCCTTTGCCGGGCTTCACGTGTTGAAAATCGACGATCACAAACGGTGATCCATCAACCATTAATTTAAGCCCTTTTTTAAAATCGCCCGTTTCGTACATACATGACCCCTGATATATTTGTTTCGCGTTTAAAGTGACTCGTTATAGTAAATCATCAGGTGTGGGTCGACAAGCGATCCCTCTGCTTAAGCTCGATTCTACGCAGCAATTCGCGTAAGACAGAAACCTTACGCCTGTGTACTAAATCGGCCATAGCCAATGACGATTTATTTGGATTATTCGGAGCAATAAAATCTGGCGAATCATAAGTAACTAGCTTCAATCTGCGACTGTCAATTTCTGGATGTGGTCCATATTTTTTTGTGCAGTCATTAAGCATCTCGAGCGCCTTTTTAACATCTAGCCGCACAGTCAAGGCATCAACGAATGCCAGCGTTCTTTCCAGTGACCCTGGAATTTTAGTCCACGCCGTCTTGGGCTGTGGCTCTGTATCCGCTTTTAGTTCTGCTAAGTGCAGCGGCTGCATCGAAAAAAGATCCTCGTCGTATTCATCCGCCGTTAAAACTTCAAGCTTGCCTACGGCCCTTCGAGCAAGCGGATGGGATGGATTTAAAAATAGTACTTTTTTAAAGCAGCTTAATGCCATCTTACCATTTTGTAGCTCAGCATAAACCTCGGCCATTTGCAGCCAAGCTTGCCAATTTTCCGAAGCCAATTGTACAACCTTTTTCAAATAGGGAAGTGCGTGCTCGGACTGTTCCAATTTTTTTAAAATTCGACTTAGTAGAAGCAGGCCACTAACTGAATGCGGATGAAACTTTAAACTTCGCCGCACTAAAGATTCAGCATCAGTAGCCATTTCGCGGTCCAAATACATTTCAGCTAAACGAACGAAATTTAAGGATTTTGGATTTTCCGCTAATTCAATTTGCAGTCGTTCAATTTCATCAACTTGTGTCATCTTGAACAAATTCTGGCATTATATTGACCCATTGAAAAGCACCTTATTTAATAAACCCATGATTATTTTAGGAATTGACCCAGGTTCGCGCTTTTTAGGCTACGGAGTGATCTCAGTAGAAAATTCGCGTTTGAAGGCCATCGATTACGGTGTACTGAAATTCGCAGCAGAAGTTCCACTATCGCAACGACTTCACGAAATCGGAGTTGGAGTGCAAGAGCTTTTCAAAAAATTTCAGCCGGCTCATGTGTCACTGGAAAAGATATTTTTGGGAAAAAATGCGGACAGTGCTTTTAAACTGGGTCACGCCCGCGGAGTCATTATTTATGAAGCTTTGTTAGCCAATTGTGAAGTGCATGAATACGCTACGCGAGTTGTGAAAAAAGGAATTGTGGGAAACGGTGGGGCTGATAAAGAGCATGTCCGCACGGTGGTCTGCAATTTATTACAAATTCCAATTTTAAAATCTTTAGATGCATCCGATGCCTTGGCGATGGCGTGTTATCATTCGTCACAACTAAAAATGCAAGCGAGGCGTCCACTAGAAAAAGGTGCCGTGTGATTGGCTTTTTGGATGGCACCGTGTTCGATGTATCAAGTGATCATTTTATTTTAAACGTCAATGGAATTGGCTATGACATTCTGGCATCAGCACAAACTTTAACAGATGTCCAAGTGCTAATCGGTCAACGTTTGCAGGTTTGGATTCATTCCCATGTCCGTGAAGACGCATTTCAGTTGTTCGGATTTTTAACCAAGCCTGAGAAAGAGTTTTTCTTACAGCTTCTAAAAGTTAACGGGGTCGGCCCGAAAATGGCATTATCCATTATGTCCGGTGCCCGGGTCGCACAAATTCAAGACTGGATCGAAAATAGCGATGCGAAAGCCCTTTCATCTTTGCCAAAAGTCGGTAAAAAAACTGCAGAGCAAATTATATTGTCGCTTCAAGGAAAGTTAGTGCGCATCGACGCAAAACTAAAGGGTCTAAAAATGAACGAAACGCATCGACAAATTTCCTCGGCACTGGTCAATTTAGGTTTTAAAAACCAGAACGTAGATCAATTCATTATGTCATTAGAATCGACTGCCACGCTTGAAGATGGCGTTCGCCAGGGATTGCAAAAATTAACAGGACAAAAACTATGAACCGAATGATAGAAAGTCAAATGCAAGACACAGACATTAAGTGGGAAAATAAACTGCGCCCACAGTCCTTTAACGAATTTCCGGGACAAGACACAGTAAAAGATAAACTAAAAGTTTTTGTGCAAGCGACTAAAAAACGCGGCGAGCCTTTAGATCACACATTGCTTTTTGGGCCCCCGGGGCTTGGGAAGACGACACTGGCGCAGATTATCGCGCATGAGCTGAACGTTGATATTAAAATTACCTCAGCACCGGCGATTGATAAAAAAGGAGATTTAGCAGCGATGCTAACAAGTCTTAAACCTTTTTCAATTTTATTTATTGACGAAATTCACCGGTTACCTCGCGCGATCGAAGAGTATTTGTATACCGCCATGGAAGATTATTATATCGACATTGTAACGGGTGACGGCTTAGGTGCCCAGTCGATGAAATTTCAATTGGTTCCGTTTACGTTAGTCGGTGCTACGACCCGGGCAGGGCTTTTAGATAATCCGTTTCGCGATCGTTTTGGCATTCAAGAACGATTGCAATTTTATGACCGCGAATCGTTACAAATTATCTTAACTCGCTCTGCAAAAATTTTAGATCTTGTTCTAAGTCCTGAAGGGGCAGTTGAAATTGCACGACGTGCACGGGGCACGCCACGGGTAGCCAATCGACTTTTAAAACGTGTCCGCGATTACGCCGAAGTCAAAGGCGATGGCACTATTACACATGATTTGTCCGTTTACGCACTTGATCAGTTAGGCGTCGATAAGAACGGTCTTGATGAAATGGATCGTCGCATTTTACGCTTGATGTTTGACAAATATGACGGCGGACCCGTAGGTATTGAAACGTTGTCAGCTGCACTGGGTGAAGAGTCCGAAACTTTAGAAGAAGTGTACGAGCCTTTTTTAATTCAAGAGGGGTTTATACAAAAAACCCCGCGCGGACGAATCCTAACAGGGTTTGCAAAACAGCTAGATCTTTTTGGTAAAGCTTAATTATTAAAATAGCCAGTGATAGCGCCGTAACTTAAGTTAATAATGTTTCGAACGATCTGATTAAATAATTGACTGTCAATTCCCGCATTGACTAATTCTTGCGGTAAATTCATCGTTGAATATGTGATTTCTTTTGATTGGTCCGGATCGTTGAAACGCATCCAGAATTCACAGTCATGGGCTATCGTCGCCTGGCGGTCATAAACTGCAACTTGAAACTCGCGAAAACCACCACTCAGACTTAGTACATCTTTATTAGCCGAGCCCGATATCATACCTGGAATTTTGCTCATTGACGCCAAAAGGGTCTGTGCATTTTTTTGTGGATCCTGACACAAGGCTGACTCACTAACAGAAATTCCATCGATAGAAATTGCTTTAAGGTGATATTCAGGAGCCAATCGTACCAAGTATTTAGTATTAACTTCTTTTAAAGCAGCAATATCCGCGTCAGGAACCTTTTTCCACTTAGCGAAAACTTGTCCCGTAGCTTTTAAGCTGTCGATGTAACTGATATTTGGCACGTGAGCAAATTTTTTAGTTGGATCTAATTCATCTTCCATTGTGGCCAGCATGATATAAACTTTCAGCCCCTGACTTTTTTGAATTTTTTCTAGCAAGGCGCGAATGATCAAAGGGTCATATAGGAATTGATCGCTGATAATAATTTGTTTTTCAGCAGAATTTATTAAAGCAATGTCTTGCGATAATGCGGACCTGATCGTGCCGTAAACGTTGTTTTCTCCGATTGACAAGACGGCTGATCCCGTAACTGGCCACTGCAGATTGGCCTTAGCACTTGGTGTTGCGCGATTTAAGACATCAAGTGAGCTTAGCAGCTGACGTACTGATGTTCGCACATCAGAAGTCGCAGACAGATTGTTTTTTGAAGCTACTTCGCCAAAATAATTTGGCGAAGTAACTTTTAATTCAGCTAGCGCTTCAGTCAAATCATAGTAATAGCTATCAAGTATAACGGGAACAGCCGGTCCTTGAATTTGCGTTACTTCGTCATAGGCAACTGCACCGCTAGAATCGGTGTAATTTTTAGATCCGACAAATGCTAAGCCTAAAGTTTTACTTTTTCCATCGATAACAATAACTTTGGAATGGTCCGATTTTCCTTTAGGATAGAAATTTAAATGATCTTTAAGCTCAGCTTGTGAAGCGGCATTTAAAACGAATTTAAGCGTCTGATCATTAATGATATTTTCTGCGATTGCGGGAAATGCCGTTCTTTTTAAATCAATACGTGGTGTCATAATAATTAATCGATCTTCTGGAAACTTCTCAGCATAGGCGCGTAAATAGTTGTAAACTGGTGCCATCTCTTTGTCGTAGCTTAGGGGATTAGCGCGATCGTTTAAAATAAAAACTTTTAAAGACGGTTTCTTTTGTACCTGTTCAATAAGATGCTTAGCTAAGCTAGCTCCGATCGAGCCACCTAAGAAAAATACATCAATGAACACTGATTCTTTTGCATTTTCGATTGCGCTAAATACCGCGCCATAAATATTTTTCTTTCCATTAGATTTTACCAAATTCCAGTTTTTGTGTTCACGTGGCGTCGCCGGGAAACCTTCAGCAGTGGTAAAGAAATCTGTCAAAGCAGCCGATTTCGAAATCATTTTCTGCTTAAATGCCTCAACTGTAACGGTGGCATAATTTTTTTGGACTGTACTTGTCATCGGGGCTAAATACCTAATAAAATCAGCGCTGTAAAAATTTTGGGTCAGCTGCTCGACTTTATTTCCCGGAATAAAACCACTTAAACTGATCACTTGATTTGGTCCTAAATATTTGCGCGTGTTCATAATTTTTTGCGCAACACCTACTAGCGCCTGCGAATTTGCATTGACACATGTGTTTACAATTGCTGTTAACGAATTTAAGTCTTTTCCTGCTGAAACTGTCGTTTTAGCCAAGCAGGCTTCAATTTGCTGTGCCGCTTGAAATGCTGCAGTAGCTGAGCTTTGTAACTGCTGTTTTGTCGATTCACCTTCAGTAAACCGTGGATTCTGTGCGGTTTCCCAGATAAAGGCTGCAACTGAATAGTAATAAGAAGACAAAATTTCTGCTGACTTTTTTGTTTGTCCGGTCATTTGGTAATGCGCAAACCAATCAATAACTGATTGCGAATTAACTGCGGCCTTAAGACTGTTAGTTAGGAAATAGTTAAACTTGGAAATTTCTTTTCCTTTAAGTTCTTTCCATAATTTTAAAGCTTCAATTTTTTCCAAGTTATTTACATCTTTTTGAGTCTCTAAAAAAGATGTGTAAAATTTCTCACGCAGACTTAGGTGAAATGTAAGATCGTAGGCTTTAACTTGTGCTAAGGCTGTGCTTGCGGTGAAGGCTAAAGCAAATATAACTGGGGCCAATTTCAAATATTTCATATAAGCCTACCTTTTCACTTCGGTTTTAAAGGCCGAGAAAATTGATCTAAGTAACGATTCGACTTCGGCAGGTGGCAACTGAGTGTTTTCAGAAACCAGCTGTAGGGATTTTGCCTTCAAATCCTGACTTTGTTTTTCAATTGTGGATTTAATTGTCTTATTTATTTCTGAACGAAATTGCTCATCAATTTCCTTTTTATTGATCATTCCAACCTTGAAACCTGCCATGGCCTCTAAGCCCGCCGAGATATATAAATTCAGTTCTTTAATTTCTAGGACATCATTGTTCTGGTACTTCGTGTAATCAATTGCAGCAGAAATATTAAAAACACTAAAGTCCACGCTAAGTAGATCTTTAATTTTTCCCACAGGGACCCCGCGAAGACGCGGAACTTTAGTCCGAGCAATATCGCCGTTCGATCGTTCCCAGCTACCAGAATTAAATGTTCCAATAGGTCCAAAGCGAATTAGAAGTGGAACCTCGCTTGAATTTAAAGTTCCTGTTAAATTAACAAACGCCATAGGAAACTCGCCCAGTGGCGCAAATCCCGTGGCAGCGTTTAGATCGTTTACTTTGTCAGGCATAATTACATTTGTGAAACGAATTTGATCGTTAGCCTGCTCGAATGGCAGACTTAAACCCATCGGCATACCTACAACCAACTGGGATTTGAAACTGCTTTGTGAAATATCAGGTAAAATTGAAACTGATAGCGTAGCTGAAACTAAGTACGGATTTGAACTTCCGCACGTCAAAGCTTTGTGCGCTAAAAGATTGATCCCTGCCGAAGATAGCTTATCAATCTGCGAATTAAAACTTACGGGTATCGAGTCCGCGTCCGGCATTTGCTCCATAACTAAAAAACGATCTTTGGGGTAAACCGAAAGGCGGGGAACTATTCCATCTGTGCGACGATCCAAAAGCGTTTCAGAAATTTTCGGAGCAAAAACAATTTGAAATGTAATGGGCTTCGTCCAGTTTTTGTTCTTTAGCTGGTTAAGTCGCATACGTAAGTGACGGGTGAATAAGCGAACTGAATGGGTAAATTCTGTATTAAAATTGTAATCATTTTTTACCATCAAAGCCGTTGTCGAATTTCGTACAAATCGGGCAATATTTTGCTGGGCCACATCGACCACTATTTTTTCAATTTCTTTTTGAGTCGTAGAAGCACTAACAATTTGCTCTACGGTCATGGACGAATTAATTTCTTCAGGTACTGATTTCGAAAGAAACATAGTCCAAGTGGTATTTTCAGATCCCACATTGAGACTCATGCACTTGTAAAAATCGTTGGCAGCAAAAGCAGCCACGGGTTGCATTGATAGTAAAAAGGCAAAGAAAGCAATCGCAGGCTTAATTTTTGTCGAAAATGTTTTCATATCAATAGGTTAAGCGAAACCTATTCCAGCCTAAACGCTGTTTAAAGCACTTTAGACTGCTATAATCGATCAGATGTTAGCCAGATGACAATTCTGGCCAACCTTGAATTAGGGCTCAATTAGGGCTCAATTTATAGGGCTCAATTTAGGGCTCAATTTTGTTAGCCTAGCTTTTGGGTTACCTTACGCTGACCCCATCCCAACTGACGCCGAATTCGTGGATCTTTAATAAGTTTAGCAACCACGTTCGCCACGGCTGATGTTCGCCGGTGCGGATTACAATGTTTCAGCAATGGGTAACTCAGCGCCTTCTGTAAAATTTCCTCCCAAACTATGTTGGAAAAAGTTTTCCGGCTTTTCGAGCGAACAGAATAAACCAATTCACAGTCCATTGCAGCAGCAGCCCTTGCCAGCGTATTTAGGCTAATCGTGCCGCGTTTTTCGTTAATTTCAAAGTTGGCGTAGGCCCCTCGATTAATTCCAAGTCGCTCTGCTAATGTCTTTACCGACAAAAGAAGATCAGTTCGAGCCGTCTGCAGGCAGCTGTGGGAACCTTCGGAATCATCGGTTCCAGGTTCGAAGCCAAATATCTGTGCGGAAAGATAGGGTTGTTGTGCTTTATCACTTTCGACATTTCGATTTCGTACTAACCAAAGGATGTAGGCTCTATTTAATTCGTCTTTGTTGATTTTAATCATAGAGCTAGCTTGTGCAAGACTCAGAAACTTGTCTACTTGGAGATGTACAAGTTTCAGAGGAAATTAAATCCGAATCATGTCACAACTACTTAGTATCTGACTTGTCGGACAAAACATAAATGAAATTTTCGCCATCAAGAGTGATAGTATAAAGCGCTGCCTTTAGGCCGCGAAGCTTTGTCTGCTCTTTCAGTTCAAGATTAACGTCCGCTCGAACTATAATTTTCACACACGAAAACTTTGGATTCAGCGAGCAAACTTCGCCGTAGGCCGCAGCAAAAGCCGCAGACTCACCTTTTTGATGTTGGGTTTTTAAGTAAGTCTGACAAACTTTTCAAATTACCAACCGGGCATGGTGGTGCAGCAAAAGTTAAATTTGAAGCCAAGAAATAATAGATTATCGCCATCATAAAAACTCCTTTTAAAATCAGTAGGGTGTTCCAAATTTCATATCACCTTCAATTAAGTGTAACAGAGATTTCGCTGTTGGCCCTACTTTTCCGTCAGAAACGTGCTGGCCGTCATATAATGTTACGGGAAGTATATCTAACGTGGTCCCAGTCATCATCATTTCCGTTGCAGAAAATAAATCGGCTTCCGAAATAGGATGAACGGCAACTTGAAGCCCGGACTTTTTTGCTAGCTCGAACACTCTACACATTGTTGTGCCTTTTAGTATACGGTCCAGGGGAGGATGAGTTAGTACCTTATTTTTGTCGATGATAATTAGGTTTTCTGTGGCGCTCTCGGCAAGAAATCCCCTCTCGTCAAAACTGATCGTAAAATCTAAATTGCGATCAACGGATTCTTTTTTCATTAAAACATTTGGCAAATAGTTGCACGACTTTATTTGTGGCATGAAACCTTCTTTAACGGGGATTTCACTGCGACCGACTTTGACTCCGGTGGCGTACTTTTCAATTCCTGGTGGACTTAGCTTTGTCACGACGACGTAAAGTTGGCTCTCTTTCGAATCATATGGATTAGCTGTAAAACTACCAGGTCCCCGAGTTACAAAGACTCGTATCAAAGTTTCTGACTGATCTGCAGCTTTTAAAGTTTCAATAATGATGTTTGCAATTTCTAGCAAAGAAAACGGAAGCTTCAAACCAATTTTATCTGCAGACAATTTTAGCCGGTCTAGGTGAGGTTTCAGAAGATAAATTTTTCGATCTACAGATTTTAGTGCCTCGAATACGCCGTCGCCCCGATGTACCCCATGATCATCTAATGGAATTGTCAGAAGATGCCGTGGGTTCTTGATTATGCCACCGTACCAGCTTGAAAAAAATGCGTAATACTGGTCCCAGATCGGTAAGGCCTTGGCTTTTAAGATTTCCAGGGCAGTTGCTTCATCAAGTATAGGATAGTTCATTTCGGCAAATTCTCCTTTGGATAAGCTTATGCCGCTGCTGCTGATTTGTCCAAATACACCAGGACTATGATATAGACCTATGTCTTATTTCTTGTTAACATCCAGGTATGTTTTTTCAAAAAACAATACGTAAATCAGTGCAAGTTGAAGGTGTCGGAATTCACTCGGGTAAGTCATCCACTTTGCGTTTTAAGCCGGCGCCGGCCAACACGGGCGTTTACTTCATCAGGGCTGATCTGCCAAATAGGCCTTTCTTAAAAGTCTCAGCTTTAAATGTTCAAGCGGTAAGTTACCAAACCACCTTAGGTGGTCCGTTTTTTCAAGTCGCAACAATCGAGCATTGTGTGTCAGCCTTATCGGCACTGCGCTTAGATAATGTTTATATCGAATTGGATGGACCAGAAATTCCAATTTGTGACGGTAGCGCGGCTTTTTTCTTAAAGGCTTTGGTGCAGGCAGAAATTATTGAATTGGATGAGCCCAGAAAATACTGCTATATCACTGAACCTATCTCGTACAGCGAGGGTGATAAGTCGGCGTATATTCTTCCCTATCACGGGTTGCATTTGACGCTGACAATTGATTTTCCGCATCCTGCTATAGGTACGCAAAAAATTGATCTAGAAATTAATGAACAAACTTTTTCCCGCGACATTGCTAGCGCGCGAACGTTCGGATTTTTGAAGGACGTTGAATCACTAAAAGCAGCAGGCCTGGCCCTGGGTGGAAGCCTTGAAAACTGTATAGTTCTGGATGACTTAAATATCGTTAACCCCGAAGGATTACGCTTTGCTGACGAGTTCGTACGGCACAAAGTACTAGACGCGCTTGGGGATTTGGTTACCCTAGAAATGCCTCTTATGGGTCATGTGGTGCTGCACAAAGCCGGACACGATATCATGAATAAACTGATAAAAAAGATTGTAGCATCACCAGGTTCCTATCGTTTCGTAGAGCTTGGCGCTGACGTTTCAGCCGAAACGAAGAAGTTTGCCAACTGGACACTGAGCTGATACCTTTTTCCCAATCAAAGTAGTTCAAAAATTGCGGGAGAAAAATATGATTATTGGTATTCCAAAAGAAATTAAGATCAGTGAAAATCGTGTGGGTTTGACCGAAGCCGGAGCTTTCCAGCTGGTTAAAGAAGGTCATACTATTTTAGTCGAAAAAGATGCCGGTGTCGGCAGTGGAATTAGCAACGAACAGTACGAAAAAGTAGGTGCTAAAATAATTGATACTAAAAAAGATGTTTATGCAAAAGCTGACATGATTATGAAGGTCAAAGAACCACTTCCGGATGAATACGATCTGATGAAAGAAAATTTAATTCTTTACACATACTTGCACTTAGCAGCTGAACCAAAACTGACAAAAGTTCTTTGCGAACGCAAAGTTAAATCGATCGCTTACGAAACAATTCAATTGGAAAATGGTTCACTACCCTTATTAACTCCTATGTCTGAAGTTGCAGGTCGTATGGCGACACAAGTTGGAGCTTTTTATTTACAAAAAGATCACGGCGGAAAAGGGATTTTATTAGGTGGAGTGACTGGAGTAAAACCAGCTAAAGTCACTATCATCGGTGGTGGTGTTGTTGGAACAAACGCTGCTAAAATGGCGATAGGTCTTGGCGCACAAGTGACTATTCTTGATGTATCAACAGCACGTTTAGAATATCTTGATGATATTTTTCAAGGCCGTTGCCAAACATTATTTTCAAATGCAAAAAATATCGAAGAATCAGTTGTTGAATCAGACTTAGTTGTGGGCGGAGTATTGATTACGGGTCACAAAGCTCCTACGTTGGTTACAAAAGAAATGATTTCAGCGATGAAGCGTGGATCTGTTGTTGTTGATGTGGCCGTGGATCAAGGTGGCTGTATTGAAACTTGCCGTCCAACGTCTCATCAAATACCAACATATGAAGTTGATGGAGTCATCCATTACTGCGTTCCTAATATGCCAGGTGTGGTTCCAAGAACATCGACATACGCATTAACTAATGTGACTTTAAAATACGGGTCGATGTTGGCAGCAATGGGCGTTGAAGACGCTGTCGCTAAAAACAAGGCGCTTATGAAAGGTCTAAATGTTTATGGCGGATATGTATGCTACGAGCCTGTCGCTAAAGACTTAGGTATGGAATACAGACCGTATAAGGTTTAATTATTTAGTTCTCGTATCAAAAAAATACTATTTCGGAGTCTAAGCCGAAATAGTATTTTTTTTCGGTTTAATTCACCTTAATTATTATATGGCCCCAGTCTTCAGTTAAAAATAAGGGTATTTTTTTATTTTCAAAACGCAAAGTGACTTTTTTGTGGGGATGACCATATTTTTTTCCACGAGC